>NZ_JBHXQZ010000007.1:36464-120920 GCF_042717095.1 Streptomyces sp. NPDC058632
GGCGAGATCGACGCGGTGTCCGGTGCCACGTACACCAGCGCCGGATACAAGAAGTCGCTGCAGTCCGCGCTGGACAAGGCGAAGGCCGCCGGAGCCGCCGGGAGCGGGAACGGCGAGGGCGGCGAGCAGGCCCTCGGCGACGGCACCGTCACCGGTGACGCGGCCGACACCCAGTACGGCGCGGTCCAGGTGCGCCTGACCGTCAGCGGCGGAAAGATCACCAAGGCCGAAGCCGTCCAGTCCCCCAAGGGCGGCCAGAGCGACCAGATCAACGCCAACGCCGTACCCAAGCTCAACCAGGCCGCGGTCGCCGCGCAGAACGGCGAGATCGACGCGGTGTCCGGTGCCACGTACACCAGCGCCGGATACAAGAAGTCGCTGCAGTCCGCGCTGGACAAGGCGAAGGCCGCCGGAGCGGCCGGAGCCGCCGGGAGCGGTGGGGACTCCGCCGGAGACGATTCCGCGGGTGACGCCTCCGCGGGTGACGGTTCCGCCGGGAGCGGGCAGGGGGCAGGCGGCGGGAACGCCCGGGCCGACCTCAAGGACGGCACGGTGACCGGCGACGCGGCGCAGACGGAGTACGGAGCCGTACAGGTCCGGATCACCGTCGAAGGCGGGAAGATCACCAAGGCCGAGGCGGTGCAGGCGCCCAAGGGCGGCCAGAGCGACCGGGTCACCAACCTGTCGGTCCCGAGGCTCAACCAGGCCGTCGTGAAGACCGGCGGCGCGGACATCGACGCCGTGTCGGGCGCCACGTACACCAGCGCGGGATACAAGAAGTCGCTGCAGTCCGCACTGGACCAGGCCGGTGGCTGAGACGGTGGCCGAGTCCGCGCAGGCTCCCGCCGCGGTGCGTCGCACGGAGGAGACGATGGGGACCGTCTTCTCCTTCGACGTCCGCGGCGGGGAATCCGCCGCCGTGCACGCGGCGCTGGAGGACGCGGCCGCCGGGCTGCGCCGCGTCGACGAGGTGTTCAGCACCTACCGCGACGACTCGCAGATCTCGCGGCTGGCGCGCGGCGAGCTGACGGTCGGGGAATGCGACCCCGAGGTCGCCGAGGTCCTGGAGCTGGCCGCGGAGGCGGAACGGGTGAGCGACGGCTGGTTCAGCACGCGCTACCGCGGCCGGCTCGACCCGACCGGCATCGTCAAGGGCTGGGCGACCGAGCGGGCGGCGCGACGGCTCGCTCGGGCCGGGGCCGCCGGGGTGAGCCTCAACGGCGGCGGTGACGTGCAGCTGCTGGGTACGCCGGGCGCCGGGCGGCCGTGGCGGGTGGGGGTGGCGGACCCGCTCCGTCCGGGCGGCCTCGCGGCCGTCGTCTCCGCCGCCGGGGCCGACGAGCTGGCCGTCGCCACCTCGGGCACCGCCGAGCGCGGCGATCACATCGTCGATCCGCGCACCGGCCGCTCCGCGGTCACCGACCTGGTCGCGGTGACCGTGGTGGCGCCCAGGCTGACCTGGGCCGACTGCTGGGCCACGGCCGCCTTCGCGATGGGGTCCCGGGAGGGCCTCGCGTGGCTGGAGACACTGCCCGGTGTGGAGGCGCTGCTGATCACCGCGGGCGACGAGGTGCGCTGCACGGGGGGCCTGGCGTCCCGGCTGGGATGAGTGGCGCCGGACCCCCGTGAGCGGCGAGCGGTCCCACGGCCCGTTCAGTTCCCGTTCTGCGCCAGCCTCAGCATGTGCTCGGCCAGCGCCTGCCCGCCCACCGGGTCGCGGCTGATCAGCATGAGGGTGTCGTCACCGGCGATGGTCCCCAGGATGTCGTGCAGCTCGGCCTGGTCGATCGCCGAGGCCAGGAACTGGGCGGCGCCCGGCGGGGTGCGCAGGACGACGAGGTTGGCGGACGCCTCCGCGGAGATCAGCAGCTCCTGGGAGAGCCGCCGCATCCGTTCCTCCTTCGCGGACTCCCCGAGCGGTGCGCGCGGAGTGCGGAATCCGCCCTCGCTCGGCACCGCGTAGATGAGGTCGCCGTCGGTGTCACGGATCTTCACCGCGTTCAGCTCGTCCAGGTCCCGGGAGAGCGTCGCCTGGGTGACGGTCAGTCCGTGATCGGCGAGCAGCTTCGCCAACTGGCTCTGCGAGCGGACGGGTTGCCGGTTGAGGATGTCCACGATCCGGCGGTGGCGCGCGGTGCGGGTCTGCGGTACGGCAGGCCCGGCAGGCTGTCCGTGGTCCTGATCGTGGCTCATCGTCGTCTCATTCTCCGGTCGTCCTCGGGGCGTGCTCCGGACGGCTCGTGATCCGGTTCATCGCCCTGCTCGTCGTGCGGGTCTCACCCGGCTCGTCGTCCGGCTCACTGTCCGGCTCGTCCTTCTGCGTCCGCCGTCCGGCCGACGGCGTCCAGGATGCCGGGCAGCGCCCCGAGGAAGGCGTCCACCGCGTCGTCCCCGAGGATCAGGGGCGGCATGAGCCGTACGACATCGGGGGCGGGCGCGTTCACCAGGAAGCCGGCGTCCTGAGCCGCCTGTTGCACCTGGGGCGCGAGCGGTTCGGTGAGCACGATACCCAGGAGCAGGCCGGCGCCCCGGACATGGTTGATCAGCGGGTTGCCGAGGGACTCGATCCCCTCGCGCAGCCGCTCGCCCTGCCGCTTGACGTTCTCGAGCAGTCCTTCGTTCCCGATGGTGTCGAGGACGGCCAGTCCGGCGGCGCAGGCGACCGGGTTGCCCCCGAAGGTCGTGCCGTGCTGGCCGGGGTGCAGCAGGTCCGCGGCGCGTCCGAAGGCGACCGTCGCGCCGATCGGCAGCCCGCCGCCGAGCCCCTTGGCGAGGGTGACGACGTCGGGCAGGACGCCTTCGTGGGCCTGGTACTCGAACCAGTTGCCGGTGCGGCCGATGCCGGTCTGCACCTCGTCCAGGACGAGCAGCGCGCCCGTGGCGGCCGTGATGGCGCGGGCGGCCTTCAGATAGCCGGGCGGGGGCACCACGACCCCGTTCTCGCCCTGGATCGGCTCGATGATCACCAGCGCCGTGTCGTCGGTGACCGCGGCGGCCAGCGCCTGCGCGTCGCCGTAGGGGACGTGGGTGACGTCCCCGGGCAGCGGCGCGAACGGCTCCCGCTTGCCCGGCTGGCCGGTGAGCGCGAGGGCGCCCATGGTGCGGCCGTGGAAGCCGCCGTCGGCGGCGACCATGCGGGCCCGGCCGGTGAGCCGTCCGATCTTGAACGCGGCCTCGTTGGCCTCGGCTCCCGAGTTGCAGAAGTACACCCGGCCGGCGCGGCCGAAGAGCCTCAGGAGCCGTTCGGCGAGCGCGACGGGCGGCTCGGCGACGAACAGGTTGGAGACATGGCCGAGGGAGGCGATCTGCCGGCTGACGGCCTCGACGACGGCCGGGTGGGCGTGGCCGAGCGCGTTGACGGCGATGCCGCCGACGAAGTCGGTGTACTCCTTGCCGTCGGCGTCGCGGACGATGGTGCCCGCGCCGCTGACCAGGGACAGCTTCGGAGTGCCGTAGTTGTTCATGAGCGCGCCCTGCCACCGCGCGCTCAGCTCCTCGTTGCTCACGACTCCCCCTGTGCGTGCGGTGTCCCGTCGGGCACGACCATGGTGCCGATGCCCTCGTCGGTGAAGATCTCCAGCAGGATCGAGTGCTGGACCCGGCCGTCGATGACGCGGGCGGTGGTCACGCCGTTGCGCACGGCGTGCAGGCAGCCCTCCATCTTCGGCACCATGCCCGAGGACAGCTCCGGCAGCAGCTTCTCGAGCTGGGACGCGGTGAGGCGGCTGATCACCTCGTCGGAGTTCGGCCAGTCCTCGTAGAGCCCCTCGACGTCGGTGAGGACCATGAGGGTCTCGGCGTCCAGAGCAGCAGCGAGTGCCGCAGCCGCCGTATCAGCATTGACGTTGTAGACATGGTGGTCGTCCTGACTCCGGGCGATGGACGAGACGACCGGTATACGGCCGTCGGCGAGCAGGGCCTCGATGGCGCCGGTGTCGATCTCGGTGATCTCGCCGACCCGCCCGATGTCGACCGGTTCCCCGTCGATCCTCGGCTGGTGCCGGGTCGCGGTGATGGTGTGCGCGTCCTCGCCGGTGAGGCCGACGGCGAACGGTCCGTGCCGGTTGAGCAGTCCGACCAGTTCGCGCTGCACCTGTCCGGCGAGCACCATCCGTACGACGTCCATGGCGTCCTCGGTGGTCACCCTGAGACCGGCCTTGAACTCGCTGACGATGCCGTGCCGGTCGAGCGCGGCACTGATCTGCGGGCCGCCGCCGTGCACGACGACCGGCTTGAGGCCGGCGTGCCGCAGGAAGACGACGTCCTGGGCGAAGGCGTTCTTCAGTTCCTCGTCCACCATGGCGTTGCCGCCGAACTTGATGACGACGGTCTTCCCGTGGTGCCGGGTCAGCCAGGGCAGCGCCTCGATGAGGATCTGCGCCTTGGGCAGGGCGGTGTGCTTGCGGGTGGTGCTCATGAGGAGTACGCGCTGTTCTCGTGGACGTAGTCGGCGGTGAGGTCGTTGGTCCAGATGGTGGCGGTCGCCTCACCGGCGCCGAGGTCGGCGACGATGTGGACCTCGCGGTAGCGCATGTCGACCTTGTCGCGGTCCTCGCCGACGCCGCCGTTCTTGCACACCCAGACGCCGTTGATGGCGACGTCTAGTCCGTCGGGCTCGAAGGCGGCCTTCGTCGTGCCGATCGCGGACAGCACCCGGCCCCAGTTGGGGTCCTCGCCGTGGATGGCGCACTTGAGGAGGTTGTTGCGGGCGATGGAGCGGCCCACCTCGACGGCGTCGTCCTCGGTCGCGGCGCCCACGACCTCGACCTTGATGTCCTTGCTGGCTCCCTCGGCGTCACGGATGAGCTGCTGGCCGAGGTCGTCGCAGACGGCGCGTACGGCCTCGGCGAACTCCTCGTGGGCGGGGGTGACGCCGGTGGCGCCGGAGGCGAGCAGCAGCACGGTGTCGTTGGTGGACATGCAGCCGTCGGAGTCGACGCGGTCGAAGGTGACCCGGGTGGCGGCGCGCAGGGCCCGGTCCAGTGCCTCGGCTTCGACGTCGGCGTCGGTGGTGAGGACGACCAGCATGGTGGCGAGGCCGGGGGCGAGCATGCCGGCGCCCTTGGCCATGCCGCCGACGGTCCAGCCGTCCTTCGTCACGACGGCGGTCTTATGGACGCTGTCCGTGGTCTTGATGGCGATGGCGGCCTTCTCGCCGCCGTGCTCGGACAGCTGACCGGCGGCCGTCTCCAGTCCCGGCAGCAGCTTGTCCATGGGGAGGGTGACGCCGATGAGCCCGGTGGAGCAGACGGCGATCCCGCCCGCGCCCGTGCCGAGGATCTCGGCGGTCCGCTCGGCGGTGGTGTGGGTGTCCTGGAACCCCTTGGGCCCCGTACAGGCGTTGGCACCACCTGAGTTGAGGACGACGGCGCCGACCTGGCCGCTCTTGAGCACCTGCTCGGACCAGAGCACGGGTGCGGCCTTGACGCGGTTGGAGGTGAAGACGCCCGCGGCGGCGCGGCGCGGCCCGTTGTTGACCACGAGGGCCAGGTCGGGGTTGCCGTTCTCCTTGATCCCGGCGGCGATGCCCGCCGCCGTGAATCCCTTTGCTGCCGTCACACTCACGGCGCGACTCCGATCGTGGTCAGTCCGGTGGACTCGTCGAGCCCCAGGGCGATGTTCATGCTCTGCAGAGCGCCGCCCGCGGTGCCCTTGGTGAGGTTGTCGATGGCGCTGATCGCGATGATCCGCCCCGCGGCCTCGTCGTACGCGACCTGGACCTGAACGGCGTTGGAACCGTGGACGGACGCCGTCGCGGGCCACTGGCCCTCGGGGAGGAGGTGGACGAAGGGTTCGTCGGCGAACGCCTTCTCGTAGGCGGCCCGGACGGCCGCGGCGGTGACGCCGGGCCGGGCCTTGGCGGTGCAGGTGGCGAGGATGCCGCGGGGCATCGGCGCGAGCGTCGGCGTGAAGGAGACGCAGACCCGCTCCCCCGCCGCGGCGCTGAGGTTCTGGATCATCTCGGGGGTGTGCCGGTGGACGCCGCCGACGCCGTACGGCGACATCGACCCCATGACCTCGCTGCCCAGCAGATGCGGCTTGGCCGCCTTGCCGGCGCCGGAGGTGCCGGAGGCGGCGACGATCACCGCCTCGGCCTCGGCGAGGCCCGCCGTGTACGCCGGGAACAGGGCGAGTGAGACGGCGGTCGGGTAGCAGCCGGGCACCGCGATGCGCTTGGACCCCTCCAGCGCGGCGCGGCCGCCCGGCAGTTCGGGCAGGCCGTAGGGCCAGGTACCGGCGTGCGGGGAGTCGTAGAACCTCTCCCAGTCACCGGCGTCGGCGAGCCGGTGGTCGGCGCCCATGTCGACGACGAGCACGTCCGGCCCGAGCTGCTCGGCGACGGCGGCGGACCGGCCGTGCGGCAGCGCGAGGAAGACCACGTCGTGCCGTCGGCCCTGCCCGGCGAGCACCTCGGCCGTGGTCGGCTCCAGCACCCGCTCGGCGAGCGGCACCAGGTGCGGCTGCAGGCTCCCGAGCCGCTGCCCGGCGTTGGAGTTCCCGGTCAGCGCACCGATCTTCACTCCCGGGTGCGCGAGCAGCAGCCTCAAGAGCTCCCCGCCCGCATATCCACTGGCCCCGGCCACAGCCACTCGTACGCTCACGGAAACCTCCTCATCGATGGCATGACTATACGTAGACGCGCAGGTTTATGCAACGAGGGTCGGGCTGCCGGTGTGCGCCGGTGGGACTGAGCGGGCAAGAGTTGCCTCGCGCTTCGGCCGTGGGCTTCGCCCTGGAGTCAAGCACCAGACGGCGACCTGGAACCTTCTCTTCGAAGGAGTGCGGCACGGGGGACGCCGGGGCGGCGGCCGCGACGACGGGCGAGTCGATACGACCGGCGTTCGTCGCTGCGCCGCGGCACCTTCCGCCCAGGCAGCGGGCCACGCCGATCTTGCGGGACGTACTGGGCTTCTCGGCTCGTGAGGTCGCCGACCCGCACGGCTCCACGGCCCCCTCGGCCAACAGCGCCCTGCAGCGGGCCCGGGCCACTCCGGCCGACCGCCGCCAGAAAACGGACGGGCCGCTCGCCCAGCCGTCCGATGCCGCCCGCCGGGTGCCGGCCGAGTGGGTCATGAACGAGCCTTCCTCGCGTGGTGTTGTCACTCGTCCGACCGACGGACACCGTCGGAGTCATCGCTCCGAACTGCGTGAGCCGGATCACGAGCACCCCGGCCGCCCTCACGGAACACACCTCGCCCGCTACTCGTGGGCCCACTGCAGTGCTCAGTGACAGCCGGGGGTGACGCTAGGGTCCCGCACATGGGGAAAGGGCTGGGAGCGGTCGACTGGGCGGGGCTGAAGCACAACTACGGGTCCGCCGAGGACGTGCCCGGCCTGCTGCACCGGTGCGCGGGGCCGGATCCGACGGACGCGGAGGAGGCAGCGGGAGAGCTGCTCAACCTGCTCTTCCATCAGGGCGGCTGGATCTGCTCCGCTGCCCCGGCCGCCCTGCCTTTTCTGCTTCGCCTGGCTGCCGACCCGCAGGTGCCGAGCCGTCGCACGCTGCTGGAACTGGTGGCCATGCTGGCGACGGAGGCCGGACAGGTCACCGGAAGGTTCATGGATCCCGGCTGGGCACCGGCGTGGGAGCAGGTGCTGCCCGAGGTACTTGCCCTCCTGACCGACCCCGAGCCGGAGATCCGGCGCGCCGCGGCCGACGTGGTCGGCGTCTGCACCAGCCCCGGTGCGCTCCTGCTGCCCGGACTCCTGCGGTGCTGGCGGGCGGAGAGGGATCCGGTGACCCGTCTCGACCTGGTCCTCGCACTCGGTCAGGCGCTCCGGCGGGAGCCGGCCGGTGACCGGTCCGACGAGGTCGCCTCCCTCCTCCGCTCGCTGCTCGCCTCTCCGGAGTCCCAGCTTCGTCTGGCAGCGGTGCACGCGCTCGCGGCGGACGATCCGGGCCTCGCGGCGAGGCGGCTGGACCTCGTGCTGGACGCTGTTCGCGATCCGAGCGTGGAGTTGTGGCAGCGCACCAGCTCGCTGGAGAGCGGGGCGCAGGGTGTCCAGGGCTGGACGGCGGCGCTGTTCACAGGCGCCTCCACCGCTTCCACCGCCTTCGCCGCCTCCACTGCTTTCACGCAAGGCCTGCTGGCCGACCATCCCGACGAAGGGCAGCGGGTCGGTGGTCTGGCACAGGCGGGCGGGCTGCTGTCGCAGTGGCGCTCGCCGGCCGAGGCGCTGCTGCCGGCCGTCGTGGCCCGGCTGGACGATCCGGTCACCGAAGTGCGCTACCGGGCGACCGAGCTGCTGGCCTGCCTCGGCCCGTCGGCCGCCGCCCATGCCGACGCGGCCGGCGGTGCCGCACCTGCTCGACCTGCTGGGCGACGACGAGAGATGGACCGCGGCGGCGACGGCCCTTGCCGGGATCGGGTCGGCGGGCAGCGCGGGACGTGAACTGCTGCTGACCCGATCGACCGCCGCAGGCTCAGGCTCCGACGCGGAGCTTGCCGCCTGGGCGTACTGGCAGGTCGGAGGGGAGCCGGGGCCGGTCCTGAAAGTGCTGGGGACCGCTGCTGCCGAGGACGGCTACCCCCACCCGGTCCTGCGCAAGCTGGCCGGCCTCGGCCCCCGTGCTGCCGGCATGGCGGACCTGCTCCGCACGATGACCGGGGCCACCGACCCCTGGACCAGGGTCGAGGCCGCACATGCCCTGTGGGCCACGACCGGCGACACGGGAAGCACCGTCCCGATCCTGGTGGAGGCCGTGCAGGAGCTGGCCGAGGACACCTACCTGCCGGTCATGCTCCCCGCGGTGCGCCATCTGGCCCGGATCGGCAGGGCGGCCCGGCCCGCGGCGCCTCTCCTGCGCGACCTGCCGAACCGTGACCGCCGCCTCCACTACTTCGGCGGCTGGCGTGCCTTCACCGAGGACGAGTCCATACGCACCGCCGTCGACGAACTGCTCATCACGACCCGCTGACAGCTTCATCCGTCGGTGATCTGAGCAGTGCGCGGCCGGGCCACCCGAAGCGCTCGGTGACAGCACCGCGGCGGGACGGCCGTGCGCGCCCGACCGGATCGGGCACAGGATGTCGGGTCCGGCGGGGTGTGTGCTGCCTAGCGTGGTGACCGCACACAAGAAGGAAGGGGACCGGGCGTGCTGGAGCGGCTCAACCAGGCCATGGAGCACATCGAGCGCCACCTCGACGGGCCCGTCGACGTGGTGGGGCTGGCGCGTATCGCGACGACCTCGGAGTATCACCTGCGCCGGATGTTCTCCGCGCTGGCGGGCATGCCGTTGTCGGAGTACGTCCGGCGTCGGCGGCTGACCGTGGCGGGCGCCGAGGTGCTCGCCGGCCGTGAGTCGCTGCTGGAGGTCGCGATGCGCTACGGGTACGGCTCCGGGGAGGCGTTCGCACGGGCGTTCCGCGCCATGCACGGTGTCGGTCCGGGCGAGGCCCGGCGCACCGGCTGCGCACTCGTCTCCCAGCCCCGGTTGACCTTCCGCCTCACCGTCGAAGGGAGCAGCAGCATGCGCTATCGAGTGGTGGACCGGCCGGCCTTCACCGTCGTCGGCCCCAAGGCCCGGGTACCACTGGTGCACTCGGGGCCGAACCGGGCGATCATCGACTTCGTCCGCGGCATCGACCCGCGGACCGTGGAACGCCTGGAGAAACTGTCGGACCAGGATCCGCAGGGCATCGTCGCGGTCTGCGACGACCTGGACCCCAGTCGCGCCGAAGGTACCGAACTCGACTACTACCACGGGGTGCTCACGTCCGCGACCGCCCCCGAGGGGACGACGTCCCTGGCGGTCCCGGCCGGCACCTGGGCCGTCTTCACCACCTCGGGACCGGCCCCGCAGGCCATCCAGGAGCTGTGGCGGGACGTGTTCGCCCAGTGGTTCCCGTCAAACCCGTACCGCGGACGCCCCGGCCCGGAAGTCCTGCGCACCCGCCTCTCCCCGGACGGAACCGAAGCAGACGCCGAACTGTGGCTGCCGGTGGAGCGGGAGCGGGAGTGAACACAGCGCCGGGGCGCCGACTGCCACCAGTACGAGCGCTTCGGCCGGGCGGGCGGGCCGGCCGAAGCGCTCGGCCCCGCCGGAGGCGCAGCCGCGGAAACAGCCCTACCGGGCCGCGAAACCGACGAACGCCGACCAGGCGTCCGAAGGAACCGCGACGCCCGGACGGCCTGTTTCCTTGGAGTCACGCACGCGGACGACATCGGGGCAGACGGCTGTCTCGACGCACTGTCCCCCATCTCCGGCGCTGTGACTGCTCTTGAACCAGGCAAGGTCATCGGTCTCGTACCTGGAACGGTCCACGCTCATTCCTCCCTCAGTAGCTTCCCAACCAAGGCCAGTGACTCCTGCGGAGTGAGCGCCTGCGCACGCAGCGTTCCGTAGGCGGCTTCCAGCTCCCTCACCCTCGTCCGGGGCAGAGCGCAGGCGCGGACTTCGGCTCGGGGCCGGGCACGGCCGAGCACACCCCGGCTGATTGAAAGTTGAAGCAAAGGCGATCGTGGTTTAGCTTGAACCTTCAAGCTTGCCGGAACGGGGCGCCGCTCAGTGACGTGCGGCACCCCCACCCCACCGCCTTCGACGTCCCCTTTCGAGGAGCCCCCCATGACCAGCCCCACCAGCACCTTGTCCCGCCCCGCCCCCGCATCCGGTCAGGACGCTCCCGCCGTTCCCGCCCGCGCCTACGACGCCGGGCTGCTGGTGCTGCGTCTCGTGCTCGGTCCGACGATGGCCGTGCACGGCGCGCAGAAGCTGTTCGGCTGGTTCGGCGGGGGCGGGATCGAGGGCACCGGGATGTACTTCACGTCCCTCGGCTACCCCTCGCCCGAGGCGTTCGCCGTCGTGGCCGGGCTCACCGAGACCCTCGGCGGACTCGGCCTCGCCCTCGGCCTGCTCACCCCGCTCGCCGCCGCGGCCGTCGCCGGCACGATGGTCAACGCGATCGTCGTGAAGTGGGGCGGCGGCTTCTTCGCCCCGGAGGGCGTGGAGTACGAGCTCCTCCTCACCCTGGCCGCGGTGGCGCTCGCCCTGACCGGCCCCGGCCGGATCGCCGTGGACCGGCTGCTGCCCCGGCTGCGCTCGCACCGCCTCGCGTACGGCGTCGCAGCGGTCGTGCTCGGTGCCGTGGTGGCCGGCGTCACCCTGCTGCTGCGCCACTGAGGCACGGCCGGCGTTTCAACGGTTGGCACCGGGTGCGGGCCGGCCTCCCGGAGACGCCGGCCCGCACCCGGACCGCTAGCGCTGCTTGATCCGCAGGAACGTCACCGAGTTGGCCGGGAACGTGTACGTGAACCTGTCGGACACGCCCCGGAGCGTGGACGCGACCGGGGTCACCGGCGTGTCCGTCTCGGTGTTCACCGCGTCCGCGTCGGCGGCCAGGGTGGTCACCCGGGCGGTGGTGGCGGTCCTCGCGCCGCCGAGGTCGATCGCCGTGCGGGCCTCGGCCGGCTGGGCGTTGACGACCTTGACGATCAGGTCGCCGGTGCGGTCGTCCTCGGTGACGACCTGGCGGAACGGCTCGGCCGGCTTGTCGTCGGTGAAGCCGCCCCACTCCTGTCCGTCGAGGTAGAGGGTCACCTGGCGGCCGCGCACCTTGATGTCGATGTCGTAGGCGCGGCCCGTCTCGATCGACCCTGCCTTGGAGAGCAGCGTCGACTTGCCGCCGTCCGAGGCCTGTTCGACGGCGGACTGGGTGTTGTTCCAGCCGCCCAGGTTCCACCAGTAGTAGTTTCCGGTGTCCTTGACCCCGAAGGCGACGAGGAAGCCTTCCTTGCCGGACTTCTTGGTCGCCCTCACGTGCAGGTCGTAGTCCTGCCAGGCCGGGTCGCCCGCCGTGACCAGGGTGTTCTCGGCGGCCTCGTCGGTCTGGACGTACTGGCCGTCCTGGACGCTCCAGCTGCCGCCGCCGCTGTGCGTCCACTGCGAGGCGTCGCCGGAGAAGTCGTCGCTCAGCAGGGGCGTGCCGTCGGCGGCGGTCACCCGCACGTCGTCGTACGCGGCGCCGGTGGCCCAGGTCGACAGGCCGACCGCGCCGCTGATGGGACCGCTGACGTCCGGGGTGCCGCCGGCCTCCGACGGGACGACACGGTCACCGGCGTTGGTCATGAACAGCTTCTGGACCTCGTAGTTGACCGAGCCCCAGGAGGCGTGGTTGTTGAACCAGATCATGTCCGGCGACCACTGGACGTAGTCCTCGTTGGCCAGCAGTGGTGCGTACGAGGCGAGTTCGACGATGTCCGCGTTGCGTTCCAGGCCCGTCATGAACGCGGCTTCGGCCAGGCCGTTCTTCCAGGCGTTGCCCTGCGAGGCGTACTCGCCGAGGAAGACCTTCGGGCCGCCGCGGTCGTAGGAGTCGTAGCGGTCGTTGTTCCGCAGGAACCACTGCGGGCTGTTGTAGTAGTGCTCGTCGACCATGTCGACGTCGCCGTCGCGGTTGAGCTGCCAGAGGGTGTCGAAGGTCGTACCGGTGTCGTCCGGACCGGAGTTGGAGATGACGGTGATGTCCGGGTACCGGGCCTCGATCGCCGTGCGGAACCGCTCGAAGCGGGCGTAGAACTCCCTGGGCAGGTTCTCCTCGTTGCCGACCCCGATGTGGGTGAGGCCGAAGGGCCCCCGGTGCCCCATCTCGGTACGCACCTTGCCCCAGGTCGAGTTCGCCGGGCCGTTGGCGAACTCGATCAGGTCGAGGGTGTCCTGGATGTGCCGCTCCAGCAGTTCCTCGTCGTCCGTGGCCCTGTTCTGGCCGCACCCGGTGACCAGCGCGGGCACGACCGGGAGCGGCATCGCGCCGACGTCCTCGGCGAAGCGGAAGTACTCGTAGTAACCGAGGCCGTAGCTCTGGTTGTAGCCCCAGAAGTTGGCGTTGGTGGCACGCTCCTCGACCGGTCCGACGGTGTCCTTCCACTGGTAGGACCGCTTGCGCTGCCAGCCGGAGCCCTCGCTGTAGTCCTCCATGGAACCGGTGTTGACCAGGCAGCCGCCGGGGAAGCGGACGAATCCGGGGTTCAGGGCGGCGATCTTCTCGGCGAGGTCCTTGCGCAGGCCGTTCGGCTGCCCCTTGTAGGTGTCGCGCGGGAACAGCGACACCATGTCGAGGGCGGCGGCGCCGGAGGAGGCGACGGCCAGGCGGCCGCGGTTGCTGGTGCGGGTCGCGGTGAAGGTGGCCTCGTACCGGGCCCAGCCGCCCCTGACGGACACCCGGCGGGCGTTCGCGAGGGTGCCGGCGGCGTCCTTGAGCGTGGCGGTGAGGGTGCTGCCGCTCTCGGCGCGGGCCCAGACGGAGAAGTCGTACCGCTTGCCCTGCTCCACCCGGACGCCGGTGTTGTAGCCCGCGTTCGTGACGGACGAACCGGCTTCCAGGGAGAGGTAGTTGCGGTTGCGTTCGTTGAGCCGGCCGGAGTCGTCGCGCACCTCGGCCGTGCCGCCGGCCGTCCAGGAGGTCAGGGGCGTGTAGGAGCCGTTGTCGGCGGTGGAGTACTCGAAGGACCGGTTCTGCACGAGCTCGGCGTACAGCCCGCCGTCGGCGGCGCGGTTGATGTCCTCGAAGAAGACGCCGTACATCGTGTCGTCGATCGCGGCGCCCTCGGCGCGCGGGTCGACGGTGATCGTGTAGTCGGTGACGTCCTCGGCGTGCGCGGGGGCCGGCAGCAGGGCGGCGGCGGTCAGCAGCGCGGTGGCGGCGAGCCCCGTTCTGAGACGGGCGCGGGCGCGTGGACGGGTGCGGGCGGTGCGTGACATGGATACTCCGCGGCTCTCGGTAGGAGTGGGTGGAGCTTCGCCTGGCATTCTCGAGATGCGTTCGATATTTCGAGCGACAGTCAGCACTTCGAACGGCAAGATAGGGAGGAGGCAGGAGCACGTCAATGGTTCGTGCGCGACGGAGATGACGAGGAGCGGTGCGGGATGGGCGAGTTCTGGCCGGTACCGGACGCACTGGCCTTTCTGAGGGGGAGCTGGCGGGTGACCCGGACCGTGCGGGACCTGGCGAGCGGCGACCTCGGACGGTTCGAGGGCACCACGTTTTTCGGCCCGCTGAAGGGCGGCGGCCCGCCGGAGGACGGTGGCCTGCCGGAGGACGGTGGCCTGCTGCACCAGGAGTCCGGCACCTTCACCTGGCAGGGCGTCCCCCGGCCCGCGGAACGCACCCTGCGCTTCCTGCCGGCGACGAGCCGCGGGCCACACCCCGGCGGCGCGGTGGACGTGCGGTTCGCGGACGGCCGGCCGTTCCATCGTCTGGACCTCTCGGCAGGCCGGTACGTCGCCGACCACCCCTGTTCCGCGGACCTCTACCGGGGCGAGTTCACCGTCCGCGACGAGGATCACTGGCGGACGGTCTGGCGGGTGCGCGGTCCGGCCAAGGACCTCGTACTCGACACCGGCTACGCCCGCGTGGGCTGACCGGCCACCACCCCTGACCGGCGAACGGTCACCGTCGCCCGGGCGGCGAAAGGACCCTAGATCCGCGTCGACCGGGCGGCGACCCCTTCGATGCGCAGGCTCCAGCGGCCCGCCCGTCCGGTGACGCCGACCCGTGACAGCGAGCGGACGTCGATGTTCCAGTAGGTCGCGGGCGGCGCCTTCAGCGCGTACACCAGCGCGGCGCGGATGACGGACGGTTCGGCCACCGCGACGACCCGGCAGTCCTCCTCGGCCGGCCGGGTGTCGAGCCAGTTGCCGACGCGGGTGATGAAGTCCAGGAGCGACTCCCCGCCGTACGGGGTGGCGCGCGGGTCGGCGAGCCAGACGTCCACGGCCTCCGGTTCGCGGGCCATGGCCTCCCCCAGGGTCAGCCCGCGCCAGCGGCCCATGGCGCAGTCGCGCAGGGCGAGCTGGACCAGTGGGGCGTAGCCGAGGCCTTCCCCGGTGGCACGGCTGCGCGGGTTCGGCGAGCAGTAGCGCAGATCGGCCGCGGCGAGCGGCAGCAGCTCACGGGCCACCCGCTGCACATCGCTCCACCCGGCGTGATCCAGTGGCCGGTCGTCCTCGAAACGCTCGGTCAGTCGCGAGGCGCTCCCCGCTGCGGCAACGAACGTGACCCGAAGTGCCATGCCGCGATGGTCAGTGCCTGAAGTGCACAAATCAAGGGGTACGGCCATGGTGTTACCCGGAGTCCATCAGGTCGCCCGACAGCGGTCGGGACCTGCCGGACAAACCGGCGTGAAGCGCCGCCCCCTCACCCCGTCCGCCCCGACACCTCGTCCCAGGCTGTACGCAACCGCCGTACCCCCTCCGTGATCTCCCCGGTGCCCGCGACCGCCGCGAAGCTCAGCCGCAGGTGCGGGGCCGGGGGCTCGGCGCTGAAGTACGGACGGCCCGGGGTGACCGCCACGCCGGCGCGCAGGGCCGCCGCGGTCAGGGCGGACTCTCCCCCGGGGCCGAAAGCCCGGGAGGTGCCCCCGGTGCCGTCGGGCAGGCGCAGCCACAGGTGGTAGCCGCCGGCCGGGATGTGCGGCAGGGCGAGTTCGGGCAGCCGGAGCCGGAGCGCCGCGGTCATCACGTCCCGGCGGGCTCTCAACTCGGCGGAGACCGCCCGCAGGTGGCGTGGCCAGGCGGGCGATCCGACGAGTTCGAGCGCGGCCTCCTGGAGAGGGCGGGGGACGAAGAAGGTGTCGACGATCTGGATGGCGCGCAGCCGCTCGAGGACCGGGCCGTGCGCGGCCAGGGCGCTCACCCGGAAGCTCGGCGAGGTCGCCTTGGTGAGCGAGCAGACGTGGACGACGACGCCGTCGGGGTCGTCGGCGGCCAGCGGGCGCGGGAGGGGGCCCGCGTCCTCGTGGATCAGGCGCCGGACGAAGTCGTCCTCGACGACGAACGCCCCCGCCTCGCGTGCGATGCGCAGTACCTCACCGCGCCGTTCGGGGGCGAGTACGGCGCCGGTGGGGTTCTGGAACAGGGGCTGGCAGACGAAAACCCGGGCGCCGGTGGCGCGGAAGGCGTCGGCGAGCAGCTGTGGCCGTACGCCGTCCGCGTCCACCGGGACGGGCACCGGGCGCAGTCCGGCGGCGCGGGCGACGGCCAGCATGCCGGGGTAGGTGGGTGACTCCACGAGGACGGGGGCACCGGGCGGGGCGAGCGCGCGCAGGGCGGTGGTCAGCGCGGACTGGCCGCCCGCGGTGATCAGCACCCCCGCCGCGGTGACCGCGCCCCCGACGCTGCGGGCGAACCACTCGCGCAGCTCCGGCAACCCCTCCACGGGCGGCCTCCCCCAGGCTCCCGGCCGGCGCCCGGCCCGGGAGAGCGCCGCCGCCATCGCGCGCTCCGGCTGCAGCGAGGGGTGCAGATAACCTCCGTTGAACTCGATCACGCCGGGCGCCGGGGCGGCGAGCGAGACCAGGACGCCGGAGGCGTCGACCGAGCGCGGAACGAGATCGGCGGCACCGTCGGCGCTGAGGGCGACCTCCTGCCAGGAGGTGTCACCGGCCGCGGCGACCGGGAAGGCGGGCCGGGCGGCGGCACGGAACGCGCCGGCGCCCGGCCGGGTCACCACCAGTCCCTCGGCGGCGAGCTGCGCCAGTGCCCGCGAGACGGTCACGGGGCTCACCCGGAACCGCTCCACGAGGACCCGACTCGACGGGAGCTTTCCACCGGGTGAGTAGCGGTCCAGCTCCTGTCGCAGCCGATCCGCCAGTTCGGCACCGCTGCTACGCTCATGCATGAGAGCACAGAGTAGCGCTACTGCCGCGACCCCGATAGCGGTCCCCGCCCGAGGGGACCGGGCCGGCTTCGGCACCCTGCAGGCCGCCCTCGGTGTCATCGCCTTCTCCCTCACCTTCCCTGCCACCGCCTGGGGACTGGAGGGCTTCGGTCCCTGGTCGCTGGTGGCCGTGCGCTGCGTGCTGGCGGGGCTGATCGCGGGCGGCTGCCTGCTCGCCCTGGGGGCGCGGGCGGGGGCCCCGGAGGCGGGAGCGGCGGGTGCCGCGGTGCGCCCCCGGAAGGGTCTGACGCGGTGGCGCGGTGTGCCGCTGCCCGCCCGCCGGCACTGGCCGGGGCTCGCGGTGGTCGCCGCCGGGGTCGTCCTCGGGTTCCCGCTGCTGACCACGCTGGCCCTGCAGACGTCGACCACCGCGCACGCGGCGGTCGTGGTCGGCCTGCTCCCGCTCACCACCGCGCTGTTCTCCGCCCTGCGTGTCGGCTCCCGTCCGTCACGCACTTTCTGGGCTGCGGCGCTGGCCGGTGCCGCGGCGGTGGCGGTCTTCACGGTGCGGCAGAGCGGCGGCGCGCTGACCACGGCCGATCTGTACCTCTTCGCGGCGCTGGTGGTGTGCGCGGCCGGGTACACGGAGGGCGGCAGGCTGGCCCGGGTGATGCCGGGCTGGCAGGTGATCGGCTGGGCGCTGGTGCTGTGCCTGCCGCTCGCCGTACCGGCCGCGGCCCTCGCGCTGGCCGTCGAGCCGGTGCGGCTGACCGCGCACAGCGTGGCCGGGGTGCTGTGGGTGGCGGCGGGGTCCCAGTTCCTG
This sequence comes from Streptomyces sp. NPDC058632, assembly GCF_042717095.1. Classification (NCBI taxonomy): domain Bacteria; kingdom Bacillati; phylum Actinomycetota; class Actinomycetes; order Kitasatosporales; family Streptomycetaceae; genus Streptomyces; species Streptomyces sp. NPDC058632. The sequence continues at coordinate 53,883 of NZ_JBHXQZ010000007.1, forward strand.
GGGCTGGTCGTCTGGTACCGGGGCATGGCGGCGATCGGCATCCCCCGGGCCAGTCAGCTCCAGCTCGCCCAGCCGCTGCTCACCCTGGTGTGGTCGGTGCTCCTCCTGGGCGAGCACCTGACCGCGGCCGCCCCGCTGACGGCGGCGGCGGTACTGGTGTGCATCGCCGTCACCCAGCGGGCCCGCGGCTGAGGAACCCCGCCGCACGCACCGGGCAGCGAAGCGCCGGGCCGCCCGGCGGACGTCCTGCCGGGCGGCCCGCTCCGCCGTAGACTCGACACCACGGACCGCTGCTCCCGCACGTGGTGAGGAGACCCCGATGCGCGCAACCGTGGGCGACCAGCTTGTCCAGCACGGCAGGGTGGTCGGTCAGCACGACAAGGTCGCCGAGATCGTCGAGGTGATGGGCCGGCAGGGCGATCCGCCCTACCGCGTCCGCTTCGAGGACGGACACGAGGCCGTGTGCTCACCCGGCCCGGATTCCGAGATCCGGCACAGGAACCACCAGCACTAGCTCAGGGACCGGCCGCCGCTTCTTCGCCTCGTCAGGCCGGAGGCGGTGCCGGCCGCCCGTAGTGGTCGGCGACCACCCGGGCCATCGCGCCGGTCGGGTCGGCGGCCACTTCCCGGGCGGCGAAGAAGACGTGCCCGCGCGCCTGGGGGTGGGACGCGGCGAGCGTGAGGTGCCGGGACAGCTCGGCCGGGTCCTGCCAGGCGGCGGGCTGCGCCGGGTCTCCCGCCTTGTAGAGCGCCTCCCCCACGTACAGCTGCGTCCCGGAGCCCTCCACGACGGCGGACCACCAGGACAGCAGTTTCGCGTAGTCGGCGGCGGCGAAGCCGATGTTCCAGTAGAGCTGCGGGCAGATGTAGTCGATCCAGTTCTCCCGCACCCATCGGCGGGTGTCCGCGTGCAGGTCGTCGTAGGTCTGCACGCCCGCCCGGGTGTCCGGGCCGAGGGGATCGGTCGCCGCGTTGCGCCAGACCCCGAAGGGGCTGATGCCGAAGCGGGTGCCGGGTCTGGTCTCCTTGATCCGCGCCGCCGTCTCGCGCACCAGCCGGTCGATGTTGTCCCGCCGCCAGGCAGCCCGGTCGGGGAAGGCACCGCCGTGGGTGTCGTAGGCGGCGCCGTCGGCGAAGGCCTGGCCCGCCACCGGGTACGGGTAGAAGTAGTCGTCGAAGTGGACCGCGTCGACGGGATAGCGGCGCACCGCGTCGAGCATGGCGTCCTCGACGAAGGCGCGGACCTCGGGCAGACCGGGGTTGTAGTAGAGCTTCCCGCCGTACGGGACCACCCAGTCGGGGTTCCTGCGAGCCGGGTGCGTGGCGGCGAGCCGGGTGGGGTCGGTGTGCGCGGCGACCCGGTACGGGTTGAACCAGGCGTGCAGTTCCAGGCCACGGGCGTGGGCCTCGGTGACGGCGGTGCCGAGCGGGTCCCAGCCGGGATGTACGCCCTGGGTGCCGGTGAGGCAGGCGGACCAGGGTTCGTACGGGGACGGCCACAGGGCGTCGGCCGTGGGCCGCACCTGGAAGATCACGGTGTTGAGGCGGTTACGGACGGCCGCGTCGAGGTGGGCGATCAGCTCGGCCCGCTGTCCGGCGGCGCTCAGCCCCGGGCGGGACGGCCAGTCCCGGCCCGCGACGGTCGCCAGCCACACGCCCCGCATCTCACCGGCGGCCGCGCCCCGGCCGCCCGCCGCGCCCGCCGGTGCGGCCATCGGCCGGCCCGGGGTGGCCGACGCGGCCGTCATCATCGTCACCGCCGACAGCGCCGCCGCCGCGAACGCCCTGCGTGACACTCGTCCCATTTCACACCCGTTACAAAAGCCGCGATCCGCCCGGTCGCGCACCGCTCCTCGCCCAGAATGCCCGCCCCCGGCGATCGATCATCGATACTTCCGGGTAACGTGCACGAACGGAGCAGGCGGCCGGAACCCGGTGCTCCTGCCAGGAGTCGTAGACAGCGCAGGCCAGAAGGACCGGTGCCGCGCCAGGAAGCGAAAGGGACGATGTGACCGACATCGAACGCGTCGGAGTGGTGGGCTGCGGTCAGATGGGCGCGGGGATCGCCGAGGTGTGCGCCCGCGCCGGACTGGACGTGATGGTCGCCGAGACCACCGGCGAGGCCCTGGAGATCGGCCGCACCCGGCTGTTCAACTCGCTGACGAAGGCGGCCGAGCGCGGCAAGGTCACCGCGGAGGAGCTGGACGCCACCCAGGCCCGGCTGAGCTTCACCACGGACCTGGGCGAGTTCGCGGACCGCGACCTGGTGATCGAGGCCGTCGTCGAGAACGAGCAGGTCAAGACGGAGATCTTCCAGGTGCTCGACCAGGTGGTGACCCGGCCGGACGCGATCCTGGCCTCGAACACCTCCTCCATCCCGCTGGTGAAGCTGGCGGTCGCCACCTCGCGGCCGGACCACGTCATCGGCATCCACTTCTTCAACCCGGCCCCCGTGCAGAAGCTGGTCGAGCTGATCCCTGCGCTCACCACCTCCGAGGGCACGATCAGCCGGGCGCAGCTCTTCGCCGAGAAGGTGCTGGGCAAGCACGCGATCCACGCCCAGGACCGTTCCGGGTTCGTGGTGAACGCGCTGCTGATCCCCTACCTGCTCTCCGCGATCCGGATGTTCGAGTCGGGCATCGCCAGCCGCGAGGACATCGACAACGGCATGGAGATGGGCTGCGCCCACCCGATGGGCCCGCTGAAGCTGTCCGACCTGATCGGTCTGGACACGGTGGCCTCGGTCGCGTACTCGATGTACGAGGAGTACAAGGAGCCGCTCTACGCCGCTCCCCCGCTGCTCCAGCGCATGGTCGACGCCGGCCGCCTGGGCCGCAAGAGCGGCTCCGGCTTCTACAACTACGGCTGAGACGGCTGCCTGTGACGGAGAGCTGACGCCCCGACACGTTCACCGGCCGTCACATTCCGGCCATGCGAACGGGCCCGGCACCCCTGGACCACCAAGGGTGCCGGGCCCGCGGCGTTCACACGCCGTGTGCGCTCCGGGCTCGCATATGCCTCCCGCACACTCTTACTCCGCGTCCACCAGGGGAGTTGACTCACCTTCCGCAGGCAAGGGATGAGAAGGATGACGGAGAGGAGCGGACTTGTGACCGCCGATTCCGAACAGCTCGCCGTCCAGGGTGAAGTCGCGGAGTTACGGCGCCGCCTCGATGTGGCATACGCCCGCGTCGAGGGCGGACTGGCGCTGCTCAGCCATCGCACCGAGGAGGCGGCCAGGGAGCTGGACGAGCTGAACACCCGGATCGTCACCCTGGAGCACGCCCGCTGGCCGCTCCAGGCGGTCGCGACCGTCACGGCCGTGGGCGCGCTCGCCGTGACGGTCTGGCAGGCGTTCGGCCGCTGAATCACGCACCCGGGCCGGACGGCTGTCCGGCTGTCCGGCTGCAGAAGGGCCGGGGTCAGGGCATGGCGTCCTGTCCCAGCCTGAGATGGTGCAACAGGAGTAACGCGGCTGCCATGTTGGCGGCCGGGACCTCACCGCGGGCGACCAGGTCGGGCACCACCTTGAGCGGTACCCACTCCCGACGCTCCGACTCGAAGTCGTCCACCGGGTGTCCGAGGTACTCGCCCTCGTCGGCCCAGTAGATGTGATGCCGGGCGTCGGTGAGCCCGTTGGACGGCTCCACGCTCATGAGGTGGCGCAGGGGCCCCGGCCGCCAGCCGGTCTCCTCCTCCAGCTCCCTGGCCGCCGCCCGGACGACGTCCTCGCCGTCCTCGACGACTCCGGCCGCGAGTTCCCACCCCCAGCTGTCGGTGATGAAGCGGTGGCGCCACAGGAGGAGGACCTCGTTGGCCTCGTTCACCACCGTGGCCACGGCGACGGGCCGCAGCCGGATGAGGAAGTGGTCGAGATGCCGGCCGTCCGGCAGTTCGACATCCGCGAGGTTGACGTTGAACCAGCGGTTGGCGTACACGGTTTGTTCGTTCTTGTTCGTCCACTGCACGGTTATGCCACCTTCCGTTCGATAGGTGGCAATATCGCAGCAGTTACGGTCCGACAGCAGGCGCACAGGAGTGCGCCCACGGCGCAGCGGGCGGCGCGGCACGGGCGCACGGCGCGGAGGCACCCGGCTGCAGCGCCGGCAGCGGTTACAGCGGTACGCGCAGTGCCCCGTCGATGAGTTCGGCCGCCTCGGCGGTTCCTTCACAGCCGTTGCGCACCAGGTGCTCCCGCACGGCGCGGAGTCTGTCGCGCAGCCGCTGCGACTCCATTCCCCGGGCCTGCTCGGCCATCTGCACGGCGATGGCGACCGCTTTGTCGGCGTTGCCCTGCCGTAGTTCGATGGTGCTGAGCATGGCGAGCCGGTGCACCCGGCCCCGGTCGTGCGCGGGGTTGTCGACGGCGGCGGCCGCGTGCTCGCCCGCCGCGGCCAGCTCGCCGAGGCTGAGCAGGGCCTCCGCCACCTGCACGTTGACCAGGCCGGGCTGGACATAGCCGGTCTCGTCGGGTTCGCGGCCGCGCCGGATGCGCTCGGCGGCCTGCTCGGCACGCCGGATGCAGGACAGCGCGCCGGTGCCGTCGCCGAGGTGGGCGTACGCCTTGGCCTGCATCGCGTACAGGTCGGAGGCGAGCGCCGGGGTGATGTGCCTGCCGGCGGCGCGCAGCGCGGCTTCCGCGAAGGCGACGGCCTGCCGGTACTCCCGCATGAACAGCGACTGGTTGACGAGGAGTGCGATCACATACGCGCCGAGTCCCCGGTCGCCGCTGGCTTTTGCCAGCCTCAGCCCCTGGTGGAAGTAGCGCTGGGCGAGGCCGTGCGCGTCGGAGTCGTACGCGCAGATTCCGGCGACGGCCACCAATCCGCCTGTGGCCCGGTGTAGTTGACGGCCCATGGCGTCGGTGTAGCCGCCGCGGAGCAGCGGGGCGGCCTCGGTGTTGAGAAAGCCGACGATGCGGTCACGGGTCGCGACGCCGCCGGCCTTGCGGTACATCTGCTCGTAGTGGCTGCGGGCGGCGCGCAGCATGTCCAGGTCGTCGGGTGTGACCCGGTGCCCGCCGCCGCGCGAGACGTCGACGTCCTCGGGCGGGTTCTCCCACTCCCAGACGGGCATCACGGCGGGGGTGCCGGTGACGGCGGGCGCGCCCAGTATGTGCGGGCGCCGCTGCTGGTCGGAGCGCCACAGCGCGGTGGCCCGTTCGACGAAGCCACAGAGCGTGCCCGCGTGCGGGGCGGCGGGTTCGCCGGGGACGCCGAGGCCGATGTCGTCGAGGGTGACCGGGCGCCGCAACCGGGCGGCCAGTACCTCGCAGATCAGGTCGGGTACCTGGCCCCGGGGCCGCTGGCCCTTCAACCAGCGTGCCACGGCGGTGTGTTCGTATCTGAGGGACAGGCCGCGCACCCGGCCGGCCTGGTTGACGTGCGCGGCCAGGCCCGCGTGCGAGATACCGGCCTCGTCCAGGACCGCGTCGAGCAGAGCGTTGGGCTGCATGAGGCCCCCCGGGGGGATCGGTGCCGACAGAGTAGTGGGTGGGCGTTCACACGGGGTGCGAACGGAGTGCCCGCATCCGCAGGGTGTGCGCGCTGTCGCGGAGAGTCGCCGGCCGGTTGACTGAGGTGTCTCGAAAGAGACCGGCCGGGCCGCCGGCTCCCCCTCGTACAGTGCGGCGGCCCGCTTGTGCGCCGTCCGCCCGGCTGCCTGCCCGACATTCCGTGGCGGGGCGGACGGCACCGCCGGCCCCGACGATGACGATCGAGCCGGTCAGGCCGGGGGCTGCAGCGGGTTCGTCGGGGAGAGGTCCGCCGTGCCCGGGCAAGCGGTGCCCCGCGGCTCCGAGGGCGCGCGGGGGGACGGGCGCTCGTTCCTGAGGATCAGCAGGGCGACGTCGTCCTTGGGCAGGCCGCCGGCGTGGCGGACCAGTGCCGTGAGGACCGTCCGCAGGACGGCCTGCGGTGTGGGCGGGGCCTCGCGGGCGGCCGAGGCGAGCACCTCGGGCAGCGGGAAGAAGGTGCCGGCGGCGTCCCGTGCGTCCTCGACTCCGTCCGTGTGCAGGACGAGCGTGTCGCCCGGCGTCAGCCTGCCGCAGGGAACGGCAGGGAGCTTCGCGGGCAGCGGGAACGGGCCGAGCGGCGGGAACGGGCCGGTGCGGGCGAGCGGTTCGGCCCGTGGACCGCTCAGCAGATGGGGCCAGGGGTGCCCGCAGTTCAGGGCGCGCATCTCCCCGTCGGGAAGGATCTCGAGCAGCAGTACGGTGACGAACTCCTCGGCGGTCCAAAAGGCGTGGCCGGCGCCCGTCGACAGGCGTTCGGCACGCGCCCGCTCCCGCAGGTGACGGCCCATCGCCCGCTCCAGCCGGCGCAGGACTCCGGCCAGGTCGGGCTCGTCGTGCGCGGCCTCACGGAAGCCGGCGAGAACGGCGCTGACGGTGGGGACCGCTCCGAGCCCGTGTCCGCGGACGTCGCCGATGATCGCCCGTACGCCGTACTCGGTGGCGACCACCTCATACAGATCGCCGCCGATCCGGGCGCCCCGGTCGGCGGACAGCTGAACGGCTGCGACGGCCAGCCCGTCGACACGGGGAGGCGGCCGCAGCATCCGCTGTGCGGTGCGGGCCGTCGTGCGGCTCCGCCGCACCTCCCGCAGCAGGCTCCGCCCGACGTGCAGGGCCAGCCCGGTACCGAGAGCGCCGAGGACGCCGGGCTGCAGTCCACGGGCGAGCGCCCGGCGCAGCGGACAGTGGTCGGGGCCCCATGGGGTGGTCGGCCCCGATGAGGTGGTCGCGGACCGCCCCGTGCGGGGCGCCCCAGTCTTGAAGCGGATCATGCCGATGGCCCCCCACTATTGGCCCTGACAGCGTAGACCGGCCTGGAAAGGCCGGTCCGATTCTGTCGACCGCATCACCCGATCCGGACGTATCGCCCGGAAATGTCACCCGAACGAGTGAGGTGACTGTCGGGAGTGGATGCGAACGGATACGCGTGGGGCGGATGAGCCATCGAGGGGCGCCCGGGCCTGCCCGGCTCATCAAGCCCGGGGACAGTCGGCGGTGCCCGCCGGATGGAGCCGCGCCGGGGCTGCCGCGCTCGGCGAGGAGGCGGAGGAAGGCGCGGACGCGCCGGGCCACCGGGTCACCCGCTGTGCCGCCTTCGGCGTCACCGGTGTGATTTGCCGGTCAGCCCTTCGAGCCACCCTCCGGCCCCAAGAGCCCAGTCCTCAGGAACGCGCGGGGACGGCGTGGCCGGCCCCGGCACGGCGAACCGTGCCGGGCCGGCCACGCCGTCCCCGGAGAACCCGTCAGCCCCGATGGAACCCGTCGTCCCCGGCGAGCCCTCCGCACCCCGGAGGGTGTCAGCCCCTCAGGACCGCCCCGGTGCGCTCGCCCGCGAGGGCGACCGCCGTCTCGCGGGCCGCGGAGGCCTCGTCGACCGTCAGCGTCCGGTCGGCCGCGCGGAACCGCAGCGCGTACGCCAGGGACTTGCGGCCCTCGCCCAGCTGCTCGGCGTTCTCGTACACGTCGAACAGACGGATGGACTCCAGCAGTTCACCGGCGCCCTCGCGCAGCGCCGCCTCGACGTCCGAGGCCGGCACGGCCCCGTCGACGACCAGGGCGACGTCCTGTGTGGCCACCGGGAAGGTGGAGATGGCCGGCGCCTGCGGGATGTCTTCGCCGGCCTGCTCCAGGGCGTCCAGGTCGACTTCCATCGCGCAGGTGCGCGCGGGCAGGCCCAGGTTCTTCACCACGCGCGGGTGCAGCTCACCGGCGTGGCCGACGACCCGCTCGGTGCCGTCGACGGTGACCGCCAGTTCGGCGCAGCGGCCCGGGTGCCACGGGCCGTACTGGCCCTTGCGGACGACGAGTTCGGCGCCCGCCTCGGCGGCGACGGTACGGGCGGCCTCGACCGCGTCGGCCCAGCCGGCCGGGCGGCCCGCGCCCCACCAGCCGGCCTGTTCGCGGGCACCGGCGAGGACGGCGGCGACGTGCTGCGGCTGGTCCGGCAGCGCCGCGTCGAGGCCGGCGAGTTCCTCGTCGGTGGGCCGGCGGCCCACGGGCAGGCGGACGGCGGTCCGCTGCTCCTCGCGCGGCTTGAAGACGAGGCCGGTCTCGAACAGCGCGAGGTCGTGGCTGCCGCGTCCGTCGTTGCGCCGCAGCGCGCCGAGCAGGCCCGGCAGCAGCGAGGTGCGCAGCGCGGGCTCCTCGTCGTTGAGCGGGTTGGCCAGCTTCACCACCCGGCGGGCCGGGTCGTCGGCGTCCAGGCCGAGCTGGTCGAAGATCTGCTCGCCGACGAACGGGTAGTTCGGCGCCTCGACGTATCCGGCGCCGGCCAGGGCCCGGCCGGTCCGGCGGTGCAGCCGCTGCCGGGAGGTCAGCCCGCGTCCGGCGGGCGGCCGGGGCAGGGTGGCGGGCAGGTTCTCGTAGCCCTCGAGCCGGATGACCTCTTCGGCCAGGTCGTTCGGGTCGGTGAGGTCGGGCCGCCAGGACGGCACGGTGACGATCAGCTCGTCCTGGCCGTGGACGTCGCAGCCGACCTGCTGGAGGCGGCGTACGACGGTCTCCCTGCCGTAGGCGACACCGGCGACCTTGTCGGGGTGGTCGGCCGGGAGGGTGATCGTGTGGGGCGCGGACGGGACGACGACCTCGGTCACCCCGGCCTCGGCGGTACCGCCGGCGAGCAGCACCAGCAGGTCGACGGTGCGCTGCGCGGCAGCGGCGGCGGCCTGCGGGTCGACGCCGCGCTCGAAGCGCCGGGACGCCTCGGAGGACAGCTTGTGCCGGCGGGCGGTACGGGCGATGGACACCGGGTCGAAGTGCGCGGCCTCGACGACGACCTCGGAGGTCGCCCGGTCGAGGGTGGGGGTCCCCCCGGTCGAGTCTGTTCGAGCCTGGGGGAGGTCGGCGATCTCGGTGTCGGCGCCGCCCATGACACCGGCGAGGCCGATCGGGCCGCGCTCGTCGGTGATCACCAGGTCCTCGGCGTCGAGGGTGCGCCGCACGCCGTCGAGGGTGGTGAGCTTCTCGCCCTGCCCGGCCCGGCGCACGCCGATGGTTCCCCGGAGCAGGGAGCGGTCGTAGGCGTGCAGTGGCTGGCCGAGCTCCAGCATCACGTAGTTGGTGACGTCGACGGCGAGGGAGACCGGACGCATGCCGGCCTTCTGCAGCCGGCGGGTGAGCCAGATCGGGGAGCGGGCGTCGGGGCTGAGCCCGGTCACCGTGCGGGCGGTGAAGCGGTCGCAGCCGACAGGGTCGGAGACCTTCACCGGGTGGCCGAAGGCGTTCGGCCCGGGGACGTCGAGCAGGGCCGGGTCGCGCAGCGGCAGCCCGTAGGCGGTGGCGGTCTCGCGGGCCACGCCGCGCACCGACAGGCAGTAGCCGCGGTCCGGGGTGACGGCGATGTCGAGGACCTCGTCGACCAGTTCCAGCAGCCCGATGGCGTCCTTGCCGACCTCGGTCTCCGGCGGCAGCACGATGATGCCCTTGCTGCCGTCGTCCCCCATGCCCAGCTCGTCGCCGGAGCAGATCATGCCGTGCGAGACCTTGCCGTAGGTCTTGCGGGCGGCGATCGCGAACCCGCCGGGCAGGACCGCGCCGGGGAGCACCACGACGACCTTGTCGCCGACCGCGAAGTTGCGGGCGCCGCAGACGATCTCCTGGGGCTCGCCGGTGCCGTTGGCCTGCCCGACGTCGACCGTGCAGAAGCGGATCGGCTTCTTGAAGCCCTCCAGCTCCTCGATGGTGAGCACCTGGCCGACGACCAGGGGGCCCTTGAGGCCGGCGCCGAGGTGTTCGACCGTCTCGACCTCGAGGCCGGCCGAAATGAGCTTGGCCTGGACGTCGCGCCCGGTCTGAGTCGCCGGCAGGTCGACGTACTCCCGCAGCCAAGAAAGCGGGACCCGCATCAGATCTCCATCCCGAACGGCCGGGTGAACCGGACGTCGCCCTCGACCATGTCTCGCATGTCCTCGACGTTGTGGCGGAACATCAGCATCCGCTCGATGCCGAACCCGAAGGCGAAGCCGCTGTACTTCTCGGGGTCGACGCCGCAGGCGGTCAGCACCCGCGGGTTGACCATGCCGCAGCCGCCGAGCTCGATCCAGCCCTCGGAGGAGCAGGTGCGGCAGGGACGGTCGGGGTTGCCGACGGACTCGCCCTTGCAGACGTAGCAGAGCATGTCCATCTCGGCGCTCGGCTCGGTGAAGGGGAAGAAGTTGGGCCGCAGCCTGGTCTTCATGCCCTCGCCGAACAGCGACTGCACCATGTGGTCCAGGGTGCCCTTGAGGTCCGCCATGGTGAGGCCCTCGTCCACGGCGAGGAGTTCCACCTGGTGGAAGACGGGGGTGTGGGTCGCGTCCAGCTCGTCGGTGCGGTAGACGCGGCCGGGGCAGATCACGTAGACCGGCAGCTCGCGGCCGAGCAGGGAGCGCACCTGCACGGGCGAGGTGTGGGTGCGCAGGACGACGCCGGACTCGGTGCCGCCCTCGGGGCCTTCGACGAAGAAGGTGTCGGCCTCGCCGCGGGCCGGGTGGTCCGGGCCGATGTTGAGGGCGTCGAAGTTGAACCACTCGGCCTCGGCCTGGGGGCCCTCGGCGACCTCGTAGCCCATGGCCACGAAGATGTCCTCGATGCGCTCGGACAGTGTGGTCAGCGGGTGCCGGGCACCGGACGGTACGCGGTCGTGGGGCAGGGTGACGTCGACCGCCTCCTCCACCAGGACCCGGGCGTCCCGCTCGGCCTCCAGTTCGCTCTGGCGGCCGGCGAGGGCCTTGTTCACCGAGCCGCGTGCCTGGCCCACGCGCTTGCCCGCGTCGGCCTTGGCGTGCGGGGGCAGGGCGCCGATCTCGCGGTTGGCGAGGGCCAGCGGCGAGGCGGGGCCGGTGTGGGCGATCTTGGCCTCGTGGAGTGCGTCGAGGGAGTCCGCGGCGGCGAAGGCGGCGAGCGCCTCGTCCCGCATGCGCTCGATCTCTTCCGGTTTCAACGCCTCGACCTCGACAGGGTCGTACGACTTATTGGGTGCCGACATCTCTTCCCGTACTTCCGATTGGCTGGCTGATGGTCCCCGTCACCGGCTCGTGGCCGAAGCGTCTCCGTCTGTGGGACACAAAGGTGCCAGAGGCCGAGTCTAACGGGGTGAGGGACCGCGAATGCGCCCGTGGGGCCCTGGGTGCGCGCTAGGTGAGATACGCGGGAGCCGCCACGGGCAACGTAAATCGGAGTTCCGCGCCGCCGCTGGGGGCGCGGCCGACCGTGATGGTGCCGCCGTGGGCCTCGACGATGCCCTTGACGATGTACAGCCCGAGGCCGGTGCCGCCGCGCTTGCTGCCCCGCCAGAAGCGGGTGAAGACGCGGTTCATGGACTCCTCCGGGATGCCGGGGCCCTCGTCGCTCACGGTGACCGACGTGGCCGCGTGCTCGCCGTTCTCCCGGTCTCGGGGGGACGCCGAGGGCGTGATGTCGATGGTGACGGTTCCCTCGCCGTGGCGCACCGCATTTTCCAGCAGGTTGCTGAGCACCTGGTCGACCTTGTCGGGGTCGGCCCACAGGTCGGGCAGGGGGTGCTGGACGCGCAGCAGGAACCGGTCGGCGCTCTGCCCGGCGGCGACGTGGGCCTGGATGTGCCGTCCGACGGCGGCCCCGATGTCGACGGGCTGGCGGCGCAGCTCGAGGCGCCCGGAGTCGATGCGGGAGATGTCGAGGAGTTCGGCGATGAGCCGGGTGACCCGGTCGGCGTCGGCGTCGACGGTCTCCAGCATGAGCTGTTTCTGCTCGTCGGTGAAGCGCTCCCACTTGGCGAGCAGGGTGGCGGTGAAACCCTTGACGGAGGTGAGGGGGGAGCGCAGTTCGTGGGCGACGATGGCGATCAGTTCGGCGTGGCTGCGTTCGGTGCGGCGGCGGGCCTCGGTGTCGCGCAGCGACACGACGACGCGGTGGACGGGTCCGGTGGGCCGGGTGCGGACGTAGCGTGCGGAGACGAGGACCTCCCGGCCACCGGGCAGCAGCAGGTTGCGTTCGGGCTGGCTCACCCGGATGGCGAGGCCGCCGTAGGGGTCGGTGAGCTGCCACCACCGCCGGCCTTCCAGGTCCTCCAACGGCAGGGCCTCGTCGAGCCGTTGGCCGAGGGCCCGCTCGGCGGGGACGGCGGTGATGCGGGCGGCGGCGGCGTTGAAGCAGACGACCCTGCCGTGCTCGTCGGCGACGACGAGGCCGTCGGGCAGCTGGTCGGGATCGATGCCGGGTTCGGCGGGGCCGGCGGACCGGGGCGCGGGCGGGCTCGCCGCCCGAGGTGCTCCCGGTGCGCTGCTCGTGCCGACGGTCATCCCCGTACCCCACCTCTCCGTACTCCCTCGGGGTGCCCCGCGCTCGTGCGGGGTGCCCCGGTCCGGTCGGAGCCGGGGAGCCTGGGGTACGGCCGAGAGCTGGGGGAGGGTCCCCGGGCAGGTCACCTTACTAGCTCTCGGTGACGGAGCGGCACCCTCCGACGGCGCGCTGTGCACGCGCCGACGCGTAGAGACATACGGCGGCGGCGGTGGCGAGGTTCAGGCTTTCGGCCTTTCCGTGAATCGGAACACGGACGACGGCGTCGGTGAGCGCCCGGGTCTCCTCGGGAAGTCCCCATGCCTCGTTGCCGAAGACCCAGGCGGTGGGCCCGCCCATGGCGCCCCGGTCGAGTTCGTCGTCGAGGTCGCGGTCGCCCGCGCCGTCCGCGGCGAGCACCCGTACGCCGGTGTCCCGCAGGGCGGCCACGGCGCGCCCGACGGGCACGCCGACGGCGACGGGCAGGTGGAACAGCGATCCGACGGAGGCGCGTACGGCCTTGGGGTTGTAGAGGTCGACGGAGGCGTCGGTCAGGACGACGGCCTCGGCGCCGGCGGCGTCGGCGCACCGCAGGACGGTGCCGGCGTTGCCGGGATCGCGTACGTGGGCGAGGACGGCGACGAGCCGGGGGCGGGCGGCGAGGATCTCGTCGAAGGGGGTGTCGAGGAAGCGGCACACCCCGACGAGGCCCTGCGGGGTGACGGTGGTGGAGATGTCGGCGACGACCTGCTCGGCGGCGAGGTGGATGCGGGCGCCGGCGTCCCGGGCGGCGCCGATGATGTCGGCGTACCGCTCGGCGGCCTCCGGGGTGGCGAACAGTTCGACGAGGGTGGCCGCGCCGGTGCCCCCGTGAGCGGCGTCCCGGTGCACGGCGGCCTCCCGCACGGCCTGTGGCCCCTCGGCGAGGAACAGCCGTTCCTTGCCCCGGAAGTTCCGCTTGGCCAGCCGCCGCGCGGCCAGCACACGGGGCGAGCGGGAGGAGATCAACTCGGGGGTGGCGGGGGGCATTCGGTTCACTTTCGCTCGCAGCTCGGACGGCGGCTCCCGCGCGGGTGCCGCACCGGCTTCCGGGTCCGGACAGACTACGGACCCGCAGGCAGCGCCTGCGGGTCCGTTGGATCACGCCGGTTCGAGGCCCGGCGCGGCGTCACGCGGCCTTGGGCGCGTTCACGTCCGCCGGCAGTGCCTTCTGGGCGACCTCGACGAGCGCGGCGAAGGCGGTGGCGTCGTTCACGGCCAGCTCGGCCAGGATCTTGCGGTCGACCTCGACGTTCGCGGCCTTCAGACCCTGGATGAAGCGGTTGTACGTGATGCCGTTCGCGCGGGCAGCGGCGTTGATGCGCTGGATCCACAGCTGGCGGAAGTCACCCTTGCGCTTCTTGCGGTCGTTGTAGTTGTAGACCAGCGAGTGGGTGACCTGCTCCTTGGCCTTGCGGTACAGGCGCGAACGCTGACCGCGGTAGCCGGAGGCCTGCTCGAGGATCGCCCGGCGCTTCTTGTGGGCGTTGACTGCCCGCTTGACGCGTGCCACTTGTTAACTCCTTGCAGCGGGGCCGCGGTTGATGGTCACGCGGCCCGAAATCGATTGGGTCCCGGTTCTGACGTGCGGACGGCGCCGGAGCGCCGGAACGTCACTTGCCGAGAAGCTTCTTGATCTTCTTGGCGTCGCCCGGGGCCATCTCGGCGTTGCCGGTGAGGCGACGCGTCACACGGGACGACTTGTGCTCGAGCAGGTGGCGCTTGCCGGCGCGCTCACGGAGCACCTTGCCGGAGCCGGTGACCTTGAAGCGCTTGCTGGCACCGCTGTGCGACTTGTTCTTCGGCATGGCGCCGTTATCTCCTCGTCGGTGGCGCTCCGGTGCCCGGTCACGAAAACCGGGCACGGTGGAGCGTCGTACTTGTTTCGGTTATGTCCCTGGGGGCCTGGGCCCCCGAGGTCATGCGGTCACGCGTCTGCGGGAGCCTCGGCCTGGACTTCGGCCGGCGCCTCGGCGTCGTCCGACTCCTCGGCCTCCGCGGCGTTCTGCGAGCGGCCGGGGTTGGCCTTCGCGTCCGCCTTGCGGGCCTCCTGCGCCTGACGGGCCTCGGCCATCGCCTCGGTCTTCTTCTTGTGCGGACCGAGAACCATGATCATGTTCCGGCCGTCCTGCTTCGGGTTCGACTCGATGAACCCGAGGTCCTGGACGTCCTCCGCGAGCCGCTGCAGCAGTCGGTAGCCCAGCTCGGGCCGGGACTGCTCGCGACCACGGAACATGATCGTGATCTTGACCTTGTCGCCCTGCTTGAGGAACCGGACGACGTGACCCTTCTTGGTGTCGTAGTCGTGCGGGTCGATCTTCGGCCGGAGCTTCATCTCCTTGATGACCGTGTGCGCCTGGTTCTTGCGCGCCTCACGGGCCTTCATGGCCGACTCGTACTTGAACTTCCCGTAGTCCATGAGCTTGCACACGGGCGGACGGGCGGTCGCCGCGACCTCGACCAGGTCCAGGTCGTACTCCTGCGCAAGCTCCAGTGCCTTGGCCAGCGGGACAATGCCCACCTGCTCGCCACTGGGACCGACAAGTCGCACCTCGGGAACGCGAATCCGGTCGTTGATGCGGGGCTCGGCGCTGATGGATCCTCCTAGATAGCACCACGCGACGGCCTGGCGGACAGCCGCGTAACATCTGTTTTCGTTAGACCTAACCGCGCCGGAGCGACAAAAATGCCCCGGACGATCACAGGCGGGGCTCCTCGAACTACCGGAGCACCGCCGCGGTCACCGCGGGGCGCACTTTCGGGCGGATCGCCGCTGAGCGGCACCGCCTGACCGGTGACCTGCCATCCGGGGGACGGTCAGGTGGGAGTTCGAAAGCCTCCACTTGTGGTCGGGCACGCATGCTGTGGGCAGACGGGTCCGACCGGTCGTTACACAAGGTTAGCAGCTTCCGCGAGGGTGCGCGAACCGCCTGCACCGTGCCCTGACCGGCGCACCTCCTGCTGTCAAGGGGACACCTGCCGGGCCCTATCGTGTGGGGCATGAGTGAGACCTCCCCCGCGGACATCCCCACAACCGCCGACACCCCCGACTTCGACGCCATGACCCGTGACATCGCCGAGGTCCCGGCCGTCGAGGTGATCGTGACGGTCGCCGTCAATCTGATGAGCGCCGCGGCCGTGAAGCTCGGTCTGACCGAGGAGGGCGACGAGCACAAGGACCTGGACGAGGCCCGCAAGCTGGTGCACGCGCTGGCCGGTCTGCTGGACGCGTCCGCGACCGAGATCAGCTCCTTCCACGCGGCGCCGCTGCGCGACGGCCTGAAGTCGCTCCAGCTGGCGTTCCGCGAGGCCTCGCTCGTCAAGGACGAGCCGGGACAGGGCCCGGGCGAGAAGTACACGGGCGCGATCTACGGCTGAGTGCGGCGGGGCACGGGTTACCCGCGTACGTAGAAGGGCTCGCCCGGTGGCGTCGCTTCGGCCGGCAGTACTGCCAGGTCGAGGCCGCGCACCAGGCGGGCCCTCAGTGTTTCGTCGGCGGCGAGTCGCTGTGCCACGGAGCGGGCGGCCTCGGCGACGGAAGCGGCGGGGTCGAGGACCAGGGCGAGGGTGCCGTCGGCCTGTCCCGGCCCGAGGTGGGCGCGCAGGACGGCGGGTTCCGCGGCGACGACCGCGCGCAGGGCGCCGGTGACCGCGGGGTCGGCCAGCGGGTCGGACGTCGTACGCCCCTCGGCGAGCGCGAGCAGCAGCGGGCCGGTCAGTTCGAAGGGCACGGGCCCGGCCAGGTCGAGGACGACCGTGTCCGCCTTCTCGTGCGCGGCGGCCTGCAGGGCCTGGTGCAGCGGCACGGCGACCGGGCGGGCCCGGGGATCCCAGCGGGCGAGCGAGTCGGTGGAGGTGAAGGCGGGCAGCGCGGTGCGGTCGCCGGCCTTCAGCGTGGGGACGGCCATGTCGCTGGTCTTCTCGCGGCGCAGCCCGTTCTCGTCCTCCTCGGTCTCACCGAGGACGGCCACCACGGGGACCAGCAGCCGGGCGCCCCTGAGCGCGTCGAGGACCGGCGCGACGGCGTTGCCGTCCTCGGCCCAGGCGGCGAGCGCGGTGCTCAGCCGGGGGTCTGCGGAGCCGTCGTCGTCACGGTAGCCGGGGTCGGGAATGTTCTTGTTCGCCACGGTCGTCGACCCTATCGGCCCGGGGTGGCAGGCTCGCACGCGGGCGGACGGCGGGAAGCGGGAGGTGTCGGTGAGGTCCGACGGGTGGGGTGCGTGGCCGGCGGTGGCCGTGCCGGACGGTGCCGAGGTGTCGGTGGGGGTGCTGGACCCGGTGTCCGGGGTGGGTTTCTGCCACGGCGACCGGGCGTTCGTCACGGCGAGCGTCGTGAAGGTCGGCGTTCTGGCGGCGCTGCTGCTGAAGGCGCAGGACGCGGGACGGCCGCTCAGCGGGGAGGAGCGGTCGTACGCCGCGGCGATGATCGAGCGCAGCGACAACGACGCGGCGTCCGCGCTGTGGCGCTCGATCGGGCGGGCGGCCGGCCTCGACGCCGCGCACACCCGCCTCGGCCTGACCCGCACCGAGGGCGGCGACGGGCCCCGCTGGGGGCTGACCCGGACCACGGCCGCCGATCAACTCCTGTTGCTCCGACAGGTGTTCGGTGATCCGGCGGACTCGGCACTGACCGGGGCCTCGCGGGCGTACGTACGGGGGCTGATGGAGCGGGTGGTCCCGGAGCAGGCGTGGGGGGTGCCGGTGGTGGCGGACGCGTTGCCGGTGGGCGGAGCGGCGTGGGCGGTGAAGAACGGCTGGGTACCGCGCGACGCGACCGGGCTGTGGACCGTGAACAGCGTCGGCCGCGTCACGGTCGAGGGCCGAGGCCTCCTGGTGGCCGCGCTGTCCGACGGCAACCCGACGATGGCACGGGGCGTCGCACTGGTGGAGGCGGCGGCACGGGCGGCGGTGTCGGCGTTGCGGCCGCGTTCACCGGGTCCCGCTCACCCCGGCCGCAAAGATGCCGCCGGTCGTCTCCGCCCTGATCCGCCGGACGGACGACCCTAGGCGTCCCCGTGGCTCGGCCGGCGGCCGCGCCACAGGACGACCGTGACGACCAGCAGAACGCCGCCCGCGCCGCCCGCGAGGGGGGCGGCCCAGTCGGCGGTGCCGGTGTCGGACTCCGCGGTGTCCGGGCCGGGGCCGAAGTACCGCTTGCCGTAGGCCGCCGATTTCAGGCCCTCGGGCTTCAGGCGGGCGGCGGCCTCGATGGCGGCGGCCGGGTCGACGAAGCCGAAGCCGCGGGAGTCGTCGCGGCCGTCGGCGGGGGCGTTGCGGGCGGTGTCCTCGAGGAGCTTCTTGAGCTGGGCCGGGGTCAGCCCGGGGTGGGCCGCCTTGACCAGGGCGACGGCGCCGGAGACGAACGCGGCGGCGGCGCTGGTGCCCCAGCCCTCGTAGTACTTGCGGTCGGGGTCGGCGATGATCACGTCGACGCCCGGGGCGCTGACCGTGGCGTACCAGCGCCGGGTGGAGAAGGGGGCGCGGGTGCCGTAGCGGTCGACGGCGGTGACGGCGATGACGCCCGGGTAGGCGGCCGGGTAGGAGACGCGGTCGCCTTTCTCGCCGCCGTTCCCGGCGGAGGCGACGACGGCCACGCCCTTGCGCAGGGCGTACTGGATGGCCTCGTCCTCTCCGGACTCGGGGTGCGCGGAGGCGGAGTCGTCACCGAGGGAGAGGTTGATGACGTCGGCGCCGTGGTCGGCGGCCCAGCGGATGCCTTCGGCGAGGGCGTTGCCGCGGGTGCTGCGGGCCTTGGCCCGGGAGGGGTCGCCGTCCTCCAGGATCACCCGGACGGGGAGGATCTTCACGTCGGGCGCGATGCCCAGGACGCCTTCGCCGTTCCCGACGCCGTGTCCGTGACCGGCGATGATGCCGGCCATGGCGGTGCCGTGCCGGGCCCAGGCGCGGTCGCCGGCGTCGGCGCCGAAGCCGACCAGGTCCTTGCCGGCCAGGACGTTGCCGTCGAGGTCGGGGTGCTCGGCGTCGACCCCGGTGTCCAGGACGGCGACGGTGACGCCCGCGCCCTGCGTGGTGCGCCAGGCCTCGTCGGTGTGCAGGGCGTCCAGGCCCCACTGCCGGTCGCGGATGCCGTCGGCGTACGCGGCGGTGGCGGGGAGCAGGGCGAGGCCGGCGGCCAGCAGGACGCTCAGGGCCGCGGATCGGGCGGTCGCGGGCCTCATGACGGCCGCTCCGTGGTCGTACCGACGTTCTTGCGCAGGCCGCGCTCGACCCGGTCGGCGAGGCCCCGCGCCTCGTGGCCGAGGCCCGCCTGGGCGGGGGCGGTGGTGGCGCCGGACTCCATGGCGTCCTCGGCGGGCAGGGGGGTGTCGACGCCGCGGCCGTCGGCCCAGCCGGACACGGCGTAGACGACGACGGGGGCGTCGGTGAGGACGGAGATCGCCCAGGCGGCACGCTGTCCGGCGCCGAAGCCTGCGGCCGCGGTGCCCTTCGCCGCGTACGGGCGGGGCATCAGGTCGGTACGGCGGTCCAGGCGCTCCTTGTCGAACCGGCCGGCGAGGGAGGCCATGGCGGCGGCGTCGGCCTTGGTGAACAGCAGGCCGACGGTGGTGACATGGCTCTGGGTGGCGTCGGTGTAGGTGGCTCGCAGCAGGCGTTCGCAGCCGACGGGGGCGAGGAGCTTGCGCAGCAGCGGGTCGAAGGCGTCCTCGCAGCCGCTGTCCGGGGCCACCGCTATACGGGTCCAGACCCGGTCGGCGTCACCGGGGCCGGCGCCCTTGCCCTGGAGGGTGGGCGGGAACAGTTCGTCGACCGGGACGTTGTGCCACATGCTTCCGGCGGCGGCGAAGCCGCTGCTCGCCCCCGTCTCGCCGGAGTCCCCGGCGAGCCAGCTCCCGGCGACGGCACCCCCGATCAGGCCCACGCCGAGGACGAGAGAGACCGCGGCGGCCACTGCCTGGGAGCGGGTCCGCCGTCCGAGCGGGTGCGGCCGGGCGTTCTCGTCGTACCCCTCGGGCTGCGCGAACGTCACGACCGGGCGGCCGGGGCCGGAGGCACCGCCGGGTGCCGTGGGAGCGCTCCAGGAGAACTCGGGGTCGGGGGCGCCCGGGCCGGAGTATGCGGCTTCGGCCCGCCCGGAGCCGTACGGCTCCTCGGCCCCCGGACGCGGAGCCAAAGCCCATGCGCCGTTCCGCTCCGGACGGAGCGGGGGCGCGGTCGGCCGGGGGGGCGTGAGCGGGGGCGGCATGACCGGGGGCGGGGGCGCGGCCGGCCGAGGGACGGCCGGCTGCGCCGGTGCGGATGCCCGTACGGGGATCGGACGCAGGCGGGTCGTCGTCTCCGACGGGGTCTCGGGGCGTGCCCCGGTGCGGCGGGCGTCCGTGCGGTCCCCGGTGGGGCGCTGCTCGGTGGGCTGCTGCCGGCCGGGGCGGTCGGGGCCGTGCGTGGGCTGCGCCGGCACGGTGGCCGAGCCGATGGGCGGGGTGCCCGGGGGCGGGGTCCTGCGGCCCACGGTCGGCGGAGTCTCCGGGAAGCGGGCGGACGCCCTCGGCGGGGGCGTTGGCGCGCCGCCCGCACCTCTACCCGCGCCCCCCGGTTCCTCCCGGCCGCTCCGGCCGCCGGCGCCGAAACCCGGAAAGCGGGGCCGGGGCGGCGAAAAGGACGAGGACGCGGACGCGGACGCGGAGGGAGGCGCCGGGGAGGAGGGTGCGGGTACGGGCGTGTCCCCCGCGCCACCCCCCGCTCCGCCGGTGTCCGCGGACGGCGCCGCGGCCGGCCGGCGCACGTCGAACGCGCCGGTTCCGCCGGAGGTCCGCCCCTTGGGCCGCACCGGCGCGGTGCCGTCGGTGCTGTTCGCCGCTCCCCCGGTGGGCGTCGCGCCGGATGTCTCACGCGGCCCGGTGCCGGCGTGCGGTTGCCGTCGGTCCGGCTCACGGGTGTCGTCGCCCGCGTCGGCCGGCGGGTGGGGCGGGCGCGGAGGCGTGGACGGCGGCGGAGGGGTGGTGGGGCGGGGAGGAGGGGAGGCGCGCTGCGCTTCCGTGCTCATGCACCCCCCGTTTCCTCGCGCCCGGACCGTTTCCTCGCCGCGGGCCGGTGTCTGCCGCCGGACCCGGTACGAAGTCGTCCCGGGCACAGATACCCGCACGGGAGGAGCGTCATCCCGGCACGGGCCTTCGTCCGGCGTGGGCCGCCGGGCGTGCGCGTCACTCTACGACGTGACACCGGCCGAACGAGAACCAGTCCGCAGGCCCGCGGCATCTGCCCGGAACATCCCCCTACCCCTGTGGCAAACCTGTCTGGCAGGCTGCGTCCATGACTGTGCGCGCCTCCGACCGGGCCCGTTACGACCAGGCCACCGCCCATCTCGACGCCCCGCTCGCGATCGTCGATCTGGACGCCTTCGACGCCAACGCGGACGACCTGCTCCGCCGGGCCGGCGGGAAGCCGGTGCGGGTGGCGAGCAAGTCCGTGCGCTGCCGCGCCCTGCTCGAACGGGTGCTCGCCAGGGACGGTTTCGCGGGCGTCATGTCGTTCACCCTCGCCGAGTCCCTGTGGCTGGCCCGCTCCGGTTTCGACGACGTCCTGCTCGCCTACCCCTCCGCCGACCGTTCCGGTTACGCCGAGCTGGCCGCCGATCCCAAGCTCGCCGCCGCCGTCACCGTCATGGTCGACGACCCGGCACAGCTGGACCTGATCGACGCCGCGCGCGCCGGGGGCGGGGAGGTGGTGCGGGTCTGTCTGGAGCTGGACACCTCGCTGAAGCTGTTCGGCGGGCGGGTGCGGGTCGGTGCCCGGCGCTCCCCGCTCCACTCCCCCGCGCAGGTCGCCGAGTTGGCCCGCGCGGTGGCCCGGCGCCCCGGGTTCGAGGTCGTGGGGCTCATGGCGTACGAGGGTCATGTCGCGGGGGTCGGCGACGCGGTGGCCGGGCAGCCGCTGCGGTCCCGGGCCGTACGGCTGATGCAGGCCACCGCCCGGCGGGAGCTCGCCGCGCGGCGGGCGGCGGTGGTGCGGGCGGTACGGGAGGTCGTGCCGGGGCTGGAGTTCGTCAACGGCGGCGGCACGGGCAGCGTGCAGTACACCGCCGGGGAGGACGCGGTCACCGAGATCGCGGCGGGTTCGGGGCTGTACGTACCGCGGCTGTTCGACAACTACACGTCGTTCACCGGGCGTCCGGCGGCGCTCTTCGCCCTGCCCGTCGTACGGCGGCCGGGCGTGGGCGTGGTCACGGTGCTCGGCGGCGGTTATCCGGCGTCCGGCGCGGCAGGCACCGACCGGCTGCCGGTGCCGTATCTGCCCGAGGGGCTGCGCTACGACCCGCAGGAGGGGCCCGGCGAGGTCCAGACACCGCTGCTGGGCCCGCCGGCCGACGATCTGCTGATCGGCGACAAGGTGTGGTTCCGGCACGCCAAGGCGGGCGAGCCGTGCGAGCGGTTCGACGCGCTGCGGCTGGTCGAGGGCAACACGGTGACGGGCACCGTACCGACGTACCGCGGCGAGGGCATGACGTTCCTCTAGCCGGCTCCGGCCCCGGGCCCGGTCCGCCGCGGGCCGGGGGCGGGTTCAGGGAGTGGGGCCGACGCTGTTGCCCACGCCGCCGCCCGCGTCCGCGTCGCCGACCGCGCGGATGCCCTTGGTGAGACGGTCCATGTCGGCCGGGGGCGGCGCGCCGTCGCCCGCTTCGAACACGTAGCGGACGACGATCGGCGCCCCGGTGCCGACGGTGGAGGGGAAGACCAGCGACTGCACGTACCCGCCGGGGCCCTTGCCGGTCGTCACCCGCC
This sequence comes from Streptomyces sp. NPDC058632, assembly GCF_042717095.1. Lineage (NCBI taxonomy): Bacteria > Bacillati > Actinomycetota > Actinomycetes > Kitasatosporales > Streptomycetaceae > Streptomyces > Streptomyces sp. NPDC058632. The sequence continues at coordinate 75,909 of NZ_JBHXQZ010000007.1, forward strand.
AGCGGACGTAGTACCCGGCGCGGCCCGCCACCGCGACCGGGCCGGACTTCAGGACCGTGTGGGACTCGATGCCGCCGTAGGGGCTCTGGTCGAGGGCGTCCTCCTCGAAGGCGTCCTCGGCCGCGTCGGAGATGTCCTCCTCGGCGAGCAGTTCGGGCGAGGTCTCGTCGGTCGCGGTCACCGTGCGGGAGATGACGAGGCCGTGGCGGCAGACGCTGCCCTCGCCGGGGCAGTCGTGGGTGCCGGGAGTGGTCATGACGACGTCGTCCTGGCTGACGTTCTCCGGCCGGACCCAGCCGTCGAGGAGCGGGAAGGTGACGCCGTTGAGCTGGTCCTCGACGACGTTCGGGCCGGCGGCGGAGGGCCCGGACGCGGACTCGGACGCGGAGGCGGACGGTGCGGGGCCGTCGCCGTCCGGTGAGTGGGCGGACGGCGCGGTGGACGGGCCGGTCCTGGTCTCCGGGTCGCCGTCGTCGCCCAGCAGCACCGCGCCGGTGACGATCGCGGCGACGAGCACGGCCGCCGCCGCGACGAGGGCGATCGCCCGGGTACGGCCGCCGGTGCCACCGGGAGGCGGTGGCACCGGCCCGCCGGGGGCCTCGGGGGTCCGCCGGTGCTCGGTCCAGACCGTGCCGTCCCACCAGCGTTCCAGGTGCGGGGCGTGCGGGTCGGGGTACCAGCCGGGTGCGGGCGTCATGCTCATCCGGACACTCTAGGAGGAGGACCGGCGAAGACCGCCTCCGTCCTCGCAACCCGTCCGCGCCCCGGACGGGTTGCCGTCCCGGGCGCGGACGGCGACGTCGGGGGTCAGCGGTGCCCCGGCGGCTGCGCCTCCGTGTCGAACGCCACGAAGCGCAGTTCCGAGGTGTACCGGCGTCCCTCGTCGTCGCGGAGCCAGGTCTGCTCCGGTGAGGGCAGCATCTCCGTGAACGTGACCGTGCCCCGTGGGTCCCGGCGGGCCAGCCGGCGCAGTGCCTTGGCGAGGATCGTGACATACACGGGGCTGTCGAAGTCGACGTAGAACGGCCGGGACTCGGTCGGGGAGACGACGAAGACGTAGCGGGGCAGGCCGAGCAGGGCACGCCACTGCCGGGCGCGGACGAAGCGCCGGGCCTCGTCCTTGTCGTCGGCGAACCCCGCCTCCGACGCGGGCAGCCGCCAGGTCTCCCGGGCCACCACCAGCCGGTCGACGGTGACGCGCGGTGTGTGGCCCTTTGGCGGCAGGAGTCGGAAGAGGTCCATCGACAGGGTGGTCAGGACGTGCGAGAAGACGTCCGTCACCGGGAACCGCGCACCGTCCGGAAGCCGGACGACGAGGTCGCCGTCACACTCCTCGACGGCGGCGTCGGCGCTGCGCACGGCCCGGGGGCGGGCGGGGTCCGCGGTGAAGTCGGTCAGGGCGACCTGGTAGTCCTGGGGCCGGATCAGCGTGTGCCGGACCCTGGCGGACAGGCGCGCGCGGTGCTCCTTGGGGATCAACGGCAGCAGGCGCGGTCCGGGGTGGTCCCGGTCGGTGAGACGGAGCAGTTCGTCGGCGTTCGGGTGCTGGTGGGTGAAGAGGGAGGCGCCCAGCGTGTTGGCGGCCAGGTGGAGTTCGCCGAGGACGAGGGTGAAGTCGCCGCGGGCCACCGCCTCGGGGCCGTCGGCGGCGATCATGATGTCCGGGCTCAGGTAGCGGGCCGCCGTCCAGCCACCGGAACCGGTGAACTCCTCCCGCACCGCCGCCTCGATGTCCGCGGAACGGACGCTCACGCGGCGGGCGTCCGGGGGGATCGCGAGGATCCGCTGCCAGGTGGCGGCGAACTCCTCCTGGAGTTCGCCGGCGGTGGCGCGCGCGGTGCCGTGCAGCACCGGCAGGCACGCGAACCAGAGGACGGCCAGGTCCACCGGTCCCTCGGCGGCGAGGCGTTCGTACACCGCACGCGTCTCGGTCCGTACGACGGCGGCGAGCCGTGAGGTGAGCCACCCTGCGCTGTCCATGAGCAGCCGCAGCGGACGCAGCGCCTCCAGCACCTCGGGGCCGAGGCGGGCCGTCGCGGACCGGCGGGAGTCGTGGTACACGAGCGCCCGGCACGGCGCGGTCGACGCGGACTTCTCCCGTACGGCGGCGGTGTCGGTCAGTTCGGTGAAGTCCCGCTCCAGGCCGGTCAGCGCGCCGACCAGCGCGTCCACGTCATGGGCGGCCGCCACTGCCGCGCGGCCGTCCTCCAGCCGGTCGAGCGCGGCGAGCCCCCGCCGGCGCGGTTCCGGCGCGCCGACGGTCCCCAGCCAGGCCCGCAGATCCCGGTCGGGGTGGGTGCCCGCGGGTACGTCCAGGCGCCATACCACCCAGCGGCGGGCGACCAGGTCGGCGAGGACGGCGGGCACGTCGTGGTCCGGGAGCGCGGCGGCGATCGCCCGCGCCGGCCGGACGCCGTCGCAGAGGGCGAGGACGGCCGCGGTCCCGGCGGGGACCTTCACCGGACGCCGGCCGGGCACGCGGACCCGGCAGCCGTCCACCGTCACGAAGGGCACCCGGCGGGGGGCGATCCACTCCCGCAGGCCGGGGTCGGCGTCCAAGGTCCTGGCCAGCGCGTCGATGCCCCAGCTCGCCCAGTAGACGGTGGACTCGGCGACGATGCCGGATCCGGTGTCGACGGCGGCGCCGGACGCCCCGGCGTCCCAGCGGCCCCAGCCGACGGGGCCGAAGAAGCCGATGGTGTCGTTCTTCACGCAGAACCGCTGCCAGTAGTGGGCGACCAGTTCCTCGCGCTGGCGGGGCATGCTGCTGCGGCTGTCCACGCCCGGCGTCCAGCGCAGGAACGGGGCGATGCCGGAGGTGAGGACCGGGCGGTTCTGCCAGGCCACCGCCTCCCGGAAGGACGGTGCGCGGGCGATGTCCTGGAGGGTGTGCGCGGTCTCCACGGCGGCGTCGGCGAACAGGCGGGCGAAATCCGTCCAGCACGCGCCGTCGAGGGGAGTCTTCGCGTCGAACTTGTCGGCGGCCTCGGCCAGTCCGGCCGGGGCCAGCCGCAGCACCCCGTCGGCGGGGAAGCCGGGGCCGCGCAGCGCGAACTGCTCCCACAGACGCCAGCGGCCGAGGGACGGTACGGGGTCTTCGGTCATGGCAGGGCTCTCCTTGGCGGGCGCGGGGGACGGACGGGCGGAGGGACACAGCGCGGGCGGGCGGGGAGGGTTGCGGGCCGGTGCCGGGCGGGAACGGCGGCGCCGGGCAGGGACGGGTGCGCGGCGCGCGCCGGTCCCTGGTCCTCGTACGGTCGCGTCGGGGCCAGGGACCGGTGGGGCGCACGGTGGAGGGGGAGCCGGTGCCGTGGAGGTCAGGAGCGGCCGTAGTCGGCGTCGACGACCTCGGCCAGGTCCCGCGGTGTGGGGTAGGCGAAGACCAGGGACACCGGCACCTCCGCGCCGAGGACTTCCTCGAGCCGGCCGGTGATCTGGAAGGCGGTGAGCGAGTCGCCGCCCGCCTCGTAGAAGTCGGTGTCCGCGGTCAGGTCGGGCAGGCCGAGCACGTCGCGGAAGATCTCGACGAGCACGTCGGCGGTGCGGGTGGCGGTCGCGGCGTTCTCGGTCATGGTGTGTGCTCCTCGATGGTTGTCGCGGTGGGTGCTTCCACGGCTGTTTCCGTGGGTGTCGTGGTGCGTGGGCGGAGAAGGGCGTGCAGGCGGGCGGGGGTGTTGCCGCCGGAGACGACGACCACGGCCCGTTCGCGGCGGCCGGCGCGCAGGGCTCCGGCCAGGGCGACGGCTCCGCTGGGTTCGGCGTCGACGCCGAGGCGGTGCAGCAGGACGGCGGCGGCGAGGATCTCGGCGTCGCCGACGGCCATCAGGTCGTCGACGCGGTCACGGATGATCGGGTAGGGGACGTGTCCCGGCCGCTGGCCGCGCAGGCCGTCGGCGACGGTGGCGCAGGGCGGCAGCTGGACCGGGTGCCCCTCGGCCAGGGAGCGGGCGTAGCGGGGGGTCAGGGCCGGTTCGACGCCGACCACCCGGACCGGGTGGTCCGCGGCGGCGAGGCAGACGCCGGCGAGGAGTCCGCCGCCGCCGGTCGGGACGTAGACCGTCTCGGTGTGGGGGGCGTCGGCGAGCAGTTCGGTGCCGACCGTGCCCTGCCCGGCCACCACCAGGGGGTGGTCCGAGGAGGGCACGAAGGTGGCTCCGGTCTCTTCCGCGAGCCGGCCGGCCCGCTCCTCGCGCTCGGCCACTCCCCCGCCCACCTGGACCGTCTCGGCGCCGAGCGCGCGGATGACGGCGGCCTTGGCGGGGGCCGCGCCCGCCGCGAGGACGACGGTCAGACGAATGCCGAGGGAGCGGGCGAGCCAGGCGAGGGCGATGCCGTGGTTGCCGGACGAACCGGCGACGACCCGGTCGGCGTCCAGCGCCAGGACGGCGTTGGCGGCTCCGCGCATCTTGAACGAGTGGCCGGCCTGCCGGTGTTCGGCCTTCAGCAGCAGGTCCGGTCCGTGCGCCGCCGTCACCGGGCCGCGCAGCAGGGGGGTGCGCAGGACGTGGGGGGCGATACGGGCGGCCGCCGCGGCGACGTCGGCGGGTCCCGGCAGGACACCGGCCTCGGCCGGCCGCAGGCCGGTGGCGGTCACGGGGCGCTCCCCACGACCAGTCGGCGGCGGTCCGCCTTGCCGCCCCGGGTGGTGGGCAGCGTGTCGTGGCGCTGGAACCGGCGGGGCATCAGATGCGGCGGCAGCGAGCGGGCCAGGTGGGTGCGGAGCTCCGCGTCGGCGGTGGCGGTCAGGTCGCCCGCGACGTGGGCGGCCAGATACACCCGTCCCCGGTCGTCGGTGTGCGCGGTGACCGCGGCGCCGCTGACACGCGGGTGGGACAGCAGGGCGCCCTCGATCTCGGCGGGGTCGACCCGGTGGCCGCGGATCTTGACCTGCCGGTCGGTGCGGCCGACGTAGATCAGGCCCTGCGGGCTCCACCGGCCGAGGTCACCGGTGCGGTAGAGGCGGGCGCCGGGCGGACCGGAGGGGTCGGGCAGGAAGCACTCGGCGGTACGGGCCGGGCACCCGCCGTAGCCTCGCGCCACACCCGCGCCGCCGATGTACACCTCGCCCACGCTGCCGTCGGGGACCGGCGCGAGACCGGCGTCGAGCACCCGGACGACCGTGCCCGCCCGGGGTGCGCCCACCACGTCGGCGGCCGTGTCGGGCTCGGCCGGGACGACGTGGCGGGTGGTGGTCATGGTGCACTCGGTCGGGCCGTACTGGTTGACGAGCGTGCCCGGTACCACCCGCCGTCCGCCGGCGGCGAGGAACGGGCGCAGGGACTCACCGCTGGAGGCGACCAGGGTGACGCCGGCCAGCGGGTCGGCCGGGTCCGGCTGCCCGGCCAGGTGCGTCAGGAAGGACGGGGTGACGCTGAGCAGCGCGGTCACCCGGTGTTCGCGCACGGTACGGGCGAAGTCGGCGGGGCGCAGCAGCCGGGCGCGCTCCACGATCACCAGCCGGGCTCCGGCCAGCAACGGGGCGAAGGTGTCCCGGATCGAGGCGTCGTAGCCGAGCGGCGCGGTCTGCAGGGCCACGGTGTCCGGGCCGAGGCGGAAGGCGCGCGCGGTGTCGCGCAGGTAGGCGTCGAGGGCGTGGTGTTCGACCAGGACCGGGCTGGGTTCGCCGGTGCTGCCGGAGGTGTGGCTGACGTAGGCCAGGGCCTGCGGGTCGACGGGCGGGGGCGGCGTCGCGGGACCGTCGGGCCCGGTGGTGGGACCGTCGGGTCCGGCGGTCGGACGGTCCAGCAGGATCGTGGGCGCGTCCAGGCCGAGTGCGCGGGCGTGCGCGGAGGTGGTCAGCAGCAGGCGGGCGCCCGCCCCGTGGACGAAGGCCGCCAGCCGGTCGCGGGGCTGGGCCACGTCCAGGGTGAGGAAGGCGGCTCCGCAGCGCATGACCGCGGCCATCGCGGCCACCGCGTCGGCGCCGTGCTCGACGGCGACGGCGCACACCGTCTCCGGTCCGGCGCCGTGGGCCCGCAGCAGCAGGGTCAGCTCGTCGGCGCGCGCGGCCAGCCGGCCGTACGTGATCCCACCGGCGGGGGTGTCCAGCGCGATCCGCTCCGGGTGACGGACGGCGTGCGCGGCGAGGTCGTCGGCGACGGTGCGCATCACGCCTCCTTCATGCCGGTGACGGTCCGGTCGACGGCCACGAAGCGGAGTTCGCAGGTGTAGCGGTGCCCGTCGTCGTCGGTGAGCCAGGACTGCTCGGGGGTGGGCAGCATCTCGCTGACCTTCAGGCGGGCCCCGGAGTCCTTGCGGGCGAGCCGGCGGGCAGCCTTGGCGAGGATGGTGACGTACACGGGGCTGTCGAAGTCGACGTAGAACGGGCGGGGTTCGGTCGGGGAGACGATGAAGACGAAGCGGGGCAGGTCGTGGCGTCGCTGCCAGTGCCGGGCGCGCACGAATCGGGCGGCCTCGCTCTTCTCGTCGGCGAAGTCGACTTCCGAGACGGGAAGTTGCCAGGTCTCGCGGGCCACGGTCATGCGGTCGACGGTGATGCGCGGGGTGTGTTCGCCCTCGGGACGGAGGGTGAAGCGGTCCATGACGCGCTGGGTGAGGGTGTTGGCGTAGGCGTCGAGGACGTCGTGGGTGCTGCCGTCGGGCAGGACGGCGGTCAGACGGCCGTCCCGGTTCTCGACGCGGACGTCGGCGCTCGGCACCGAGTTCGGACGGTGCGGGTCGCCGGTCTGGTCGACCAGGGTCACCGAGTGGTCCTCGGGCCGGTCCAGGGAGGGCCGGCTGCGGGTGGACCAGCGCAGGGGCAGTTCCTTGGGCAGCGTGGGCAGCAGGCGCGGGCCGGGGAAGTCGCGGCTGGTCTCGGCGACCAGCCGGTCCCGGTCGGGGTGCTGGTGGACGAAGAGGGAGGCGCCCATGGTGTTCAGCGCGCAGTGCATCTCGCCGAGGACGAGGTCGACGTCGCCGCGGGCGAGGGCGTCCGCGTCCTCGGCGACGACCAGGATGTCGGGGCTGACGTAGCGGGCGAGGGACCAGCCGTCGCCGGGCTCGTCGAACTCCCGGCGCACCCGTTCGGCCAGCTCGGCCGTGGTCAGGCGGACGCGGCGGGCGTCGGGCGGGAGGTCGAGGATCCGGGCCCACTTGGCGCGCAGTTCGGCCTGTACGGCGTCGATCAGGTCGCCGGCGTCCGGGTGCGGGGAGGGCAGGGTGTTCATCCACAGGGTGGCGAGGTCGACGGATGTGCCGTCGGCGCTCAGGCGGCCGTGGACGGTGAGCAGCCGGGCGCGGACGGCGTCGGCGAAGCGGTTCGTCATCCAGCGGGCGGCCGTCAGGCACAGCTGGAGGGGCTCCAGACCGGCCAGCAGGGCGGGTCCGGCCGTGGCGGTGGCCGACCGTCGGGCGTCGGAGTACACCAGTCCCCGGCAGGGGGCGGTGCGCGCTCCCTTGGCGCGCTGGGCCTCGCTGTCGGTGAGGGCGGCGAAGTCGGCCTCCAGGGCGCCGATCGCGGTGGTCAGCGCGGTGGCGTCGGTCCCCGCGTCGCGTACGGCGTCGCGGCCGCGCTCCAGCACGGTGAGCTTCGCCAGTGCCCGGTCGCGGACGGCCTCGTCGGGTACGCGCTCCAGGATGCGGCGCAGGGCCCGGTCGGGGTGGGTGGCCGCGGGAACCTCCAGGCGCCACTGCACCCAGCGCCGGCCGGCCAGTTCGCGTACGACGTCGGCGACGTCGGTGGTCTCCAGGCCCAGCTCGGCGGCGACGGCGGCCAGGTGCCGGGTGCCGTCGCAGCGCAGCAGTACGGCCTGCTGGAGCTCCCCGACGGGCTGGGCGGGCCGTCCCGGGATCCGTACCGTGCCGTCCTGACAGCGGACGAAGGACATCCGGCGCGGCGGGATCCACCGCATCAGTTCGGTGTCCTCGGCGAGCACCTTGGCCAGGACGTCGATGGCCCAGCCGGAGAAGTAGACCTCCTGCGCGGCGAGGAAGCCCCGGCCGGCGTCCACGGCGACGGCGTGCGGTGCCGACAGGTCCCAGCGGCCCCAGCCGACGGGGCCGAAGAAGCCGATGGTGTCGTTCTTCACGCAGAACCGCTGCCAGTAGTGGGCGACCAGTTCCTCGCGTTGGCGGGGCATGCTGCTGCGGCTGTCCACGCCCGGCGTCCAGCGCAGGAACGGGGCGATACCGGTGCGCAGGACGGCAGGGTTCTGCCAGGCGAGAGCCGCCTGGAAGCGGGGCTGGGCGGCGACCCGCTGGAGGTGGCGGGCGGTGTCCACGGCAGCCGCCGACAGTTCCTCGGCGAAGGCCTGCCACTCGGGTCCGGCCGGATCGGTGCCGGGGCCGAACTTGTCGGCGGCCTCGGCCAGTCCGGGCGGGGCCAGCCGCAGCACCCCGTCGGCGGGAAAGCCGGGGCCGCGCAGCGCGAACTCCTCCCAGAGCCGCCAGCCTCCGCCCGGCAGCAGGACCGGTGCGTGCTCGTCCGACATCACGTGCTCCTTCCGGAAGGGGGTGCGCGGGGAGGCCGCTCGGCGCTCGGCCGGGCCGTGGCCGCCGCCGGGGTGCCCAGCTCCCCGGGCGGACAGCACCGTCCCGCGCCGGGGCGGCAGGGCACCAGAGAAGATCCGGCAGCAACGCGCGCCGCGGGCTCGGCGCGTTCGTCCCTGCCCCGGTCGGGGGGCCGCCCGGCACGCTGTCGGCGTCGGCCCCGACCTGCGGCCGGCCCCATCACCTGCGGGAGGTTCACCGTGACGCAACCCCACTCCGCGACCGGCTCGGGTGCCGAGGAGGCCCGCCCGGGCACCGACGAGGTGTATCTCGTGGTGCGCAACGACGAGGAGCAGTACTCGATCTGGCGGGCGGACCGCGAAGTGCCCGCCGGCTGGCACCCGGAGGGCCGGCGGGGCAGCCGGCAGGAGTGCCTGGACCACATCGGCGTGATCTGGACGGACATGCGTCCGCTCAGCCTGCGTCGCCGGCTGGCCGGGGCAGATGTCTGAGCCACGGGCGGGCCGGCTCCTGGACCCGCCGGCGCACGCCCCGCCTCCGGCGCCGTCCGGACTGCTGGGCCCGGCCGTGCTGGACCTGTCCGGGCTGCGGCACCGGACGCGGGCGCCGGGCCCGCGCGTGCTGAGGGGACCTCTGGAGCTGTACCTGGCCCACGTCGGTGCCCTGGACGAGCGGACACTGCGGGATGCGCGGGAGCTGCTGGACGCGGAGGAACGGGACCGGGCCCGCGCGTTCCGGCACGACCGCGACCGGGACGCGTACGTCGTCGCGCACGCGGCCCTGCGCGACGTGCTGGGCACCCTGCTCGGCGTGCCCGCCGACGCGCTGCCGCTGATGCGGGAGCCGTGCGCGGGTTGCGGCGGACCGCACGGGCGGCCGGCTCTGCGCATGCCGGGTGTGCACTTCTCGCTGTCCCACAGCGGGGGCCTGGTGATGGTGGCGCTCGCCCCCGCACCGGTCGGTGTCGACGTGGAAGGGCTGGCCACCGTGCGGGCGGTGCTCGGCGCGCAGTCGGCGCTGCACCTGGCGGAGGCGGACGAGCTGGCGCTGCTGCCCGCGCACGAGCGTCCGGCCGCGTTCACCCGGGCCTGGGTGCGCAAGGAGGCCTACCTCAAGGGCCTGGGCACGGGTCTGGTGCGCGATCCGGCGCTGGACTACGTGGGCACCGGGCCGCTGCCGACCGCCCCGGCACCGGGGTGGACCGTACGGGACGTCCTGGTCCCGGCGGGGTACGCGGCGGCGGTGGCCCTGCGGGCGCCCTGACGGCGTACGCGCGAACACGGCGGGGACCGGTCCGACGGGCAGGTCCCCGCCGTGGCGTTGCGGCGTTTTTGCCCGGTCCTGCGCCGTTCACGTGGACGGGGGCGCGAAGCCTTCACCAATAACCCGGAAGAGAACAGGAGTTGGCGCGCTACGATCACCGGCGTGACCGCTCCGGAACCGACCATCGTCGCCACCTCCGGAGGTCATCGCGTCGGCACACGCACCCGGGTCCTCTTCCACTCTCTGGTCCACCACGCGGTCGACCTCTCCGGTGTGCACGGCCGACGCCCCCGGGTTCTCTACCTGGGCACGGCGGTGGGCGACGCCGAGCACGTCACGGCGCGGGTGGGCGAGGCCGCCCGGGTGGCGGGCTTCGACCTCACCCCGCTCCAGCTCTTCCCGATGCCGAGCGTGGACGACGTCGAGGGCACGGTGCTCGACCACGACGTGGTCTGGGTGATGGGCGGCTCGGTGGCCAACCTGCTCGCCGTGTGGCGGGTGCACGGGCTGGACGGGGTCCTGCGGCGCGCGTGGCGCTCCGGGGTGGTGCTCGCCGGAGTGAGCGCGGGTTCCATCTGCTGGTTCCAGGGCGGCACCACGGACTCCTTCGGCCCCGAACTGCGCCCGGTCACCGACGGGCTGGGCCTGCTGCCGTACGGCAACGGGGTGCACTACGACAGCGACGAGGGCCGGCGTCCGCTGATCCACCGGCTGGTGGCCCGGGGCGTCTTCGCGACGGCGCACTGCACCGACGACGGTGTGGGTCTGGTCTACCGGGGCACCGAGCTGGTCGAGGCGGTGGCGGAGGAGCCGGACAAGGCCGCCTACGTGGTGCGCCGGGACGGTGAGCGGGCCGTGGAGGAGCGGATGGAGCCACGGTTGCTGCCCGCGCCCCCCGGCTGACCGGCCGGGCGGACGGCCGCTCGAAGGAGCCGGCGACCGCGCGGGGTGACGCGGGCGCCCGCGTGCGGCCGTCACGGCCCCGTGGCCACGGCTTCCGCCCCGCCCTCGCCCCCGCGTCGTTCGCTCCGCCGCCTCAGACCAGGCCGTGACGTACGGCGTGGGCGACCGCGTGGGCCCGGTTGCGGGCCTGCAGCCGGGCCATGATCTCGTAGATGACGTTCTTGACGGTGTGTTCGGAGCAACGCAGCAGCAGGGCGATGTCCGCGTTGCCGTGGCCCTCGGCCATGAGGCGCAGCACCGACGTCTGCCGGGCGGTCAGGGCGGGCCGGCGGTCCCCGTCGGCGGCCGGATCACCGGGTCGTGAACCGCTGGTCAGCAGGTGGGAGAGGTCCGGGTAGGGGATGCTCGGGTGCGGGTGGGCCGCGCGGCGCACCGCCGCCGCCAGGCTCTCCTCGGTGAGGTCGGCGGCCCGCAGGACGACCGCCCCGGCCCGCAGCGCGAGCCGCAGTCCCGTGCGGCCGACGGTGTCGCACACCAGGACCAGCGGCCCCGCGCCGGGCCGGCCCCGCAGGGCCTGTGCGGCGTCGGCGGCGGCCACCACGGTGACGGTCCCGGGCCCGCCGTGCTCCGCCGTCTGGACCAGACCGGCGCGGCGGGCCGTTGCGCGGACTCGGTCGGCGCCCCGCGAGGGCGGGATGCGAAGAGTGGGGAGCGCGCCGGCCGGGGCGGCGGACACACCGGCCGGGGCGGCGGACGCCATGGGCGCCGTCACCGCGGGCGCGGCGGTCAGGGTCGCGGTCACAGCAAGCCCGCCCGGAGCGCGTAGGCGACCGCATGGGCGCGGTTGCGCAGCCGGAACCGCTGGGTGATGTCGTGCACCACGGTGGTCACGGTGCGCGGCGAGTAGGCGAGCCGCTGGGCGATCTCGGCCGTCTCGTGGCCGTCGGCGACCAGCCGCAGCACCGAGCGTTCCCTGTCGGACAGCATGCCGTCGGTCCAGCCGCCGGTGCCGTGCCGGGTGTCCGACGGGCGGTCCAGGAGCTGTTCGAGCAGGCCGGGCGGCAGGGTGCAGTCGTCCCGGGCGGCGGCCAGCACCGCGTGGGCGAGGCGGGGCGCGTCGGCGTCCCGGCGCACCAGCAGGCCGCGGGCACCGGCGGCCAGGGTGTGCAGGGCGTCGCCGGAGGCCAGGACACCGGCCACCAGCACGACGGCGGGGTCGTGCCTCAGGGCGCGGGTGGTGCGCACCATGTCCAGCTCGCCCGGGCCGAGGCGGTCGACGGTGAGGACGGCGACCCGGGCCTCGGCGGGCTCGCACACGGTCAGTTCCGGGCAGGCGAGCAGGGTCGAACGCGTGCCGGCCTCCAGTACCGGATCGAGGGCGACCACGCCGACGGATACGGGTGCTCCCATCTGCTCCTCCTAGGAAGTCGGTCCGCCCGGCGTGGGCACTCCGGGCGGTGTGCGGTGGGGACTGCGCACCACAGTGCCGGGGGCGGGGACGCGGCGGCATCGGTAACCGGCCCCCACCTTTCCCCCGGGCGGGGCGGCCCCATCGGCTCGTGGTCCCCCGGTATCCTCCTTCCGGCCCGGCGCACGGGGGCCGTCGGCCGGTCCGCGCGGCGGCGTGATCAGCGGACCGGGGATCCGGGGACGGGAAAGAAGCGTCCATGGGGCCCGTGCCCCGGGGAAGGGGCGCGCACGAGGGTCCGCGCATACGCCGAGGGGCGGGCACAAGGGCCGAACGCGCAGCATCACGTTTCCGTCCGGCGCTCCGTCCCCCGTCCGAGCGGTACGGGTGGCCCCTCCTCCGAGCTGCGGATCTGCCGCTCGGGGGGCGGGTTCGAGCGGCCCGGCCCGCTGAAGCGGGGCGGGGGCCGCGCAGAATATGGGGGCCGCTTACCCATGTGGGGGTCGCAGGGGGTCTGCGACCTTCTTTCCCGTGACTGAGACCGCCAGCCTCCCGACGTCCCGGAGCACCGGCCTTCCGCCCTCGTGGTGGGCACCGGCGCTGTCCCTCACGGAACGACTCGCCGCCCCCGGCCTTCCCGGGGCGCCCGCCGGAGCCGCCGCCGGGCCCGCCCCCTGGGCCGCCGGGGACGCCGAGGGCTTCGCCCTGCGGCTGGCCGGTCTGGGCCTGGACGGCGCCACGGCCGCGGCACTGGCCGCGGAGCCCGCGGCGCGGCTGGCCGCCCGTGCTCCGAAGCCCGACTGGGCGCGGTATGCCGAAGCGGCCCTGGACCGCGCCGCGGCGGGGACGGCGGGGACGGTCGCCCCGGGCGAGGGACCCGACGTCTTCGCTCCGGTCGTCCAGCCGCTGGTCGCCACCGCCACCGCGCGGCTGGCCGGGCTGCTGCCCGCGTCCGCGGACGCCGAACCGGCCGTGTGGCGGGAGGCTTTCGCGCGGCGGCTGACGCACCAACTGGTCCGGCAGGCGGCGCGGACCCTGGTCCACGAACTCGACACGGCACGGCGCGCCGGGCGGCTGGCCGGCGCCGGTGCCCGCGAGCGGTTCGATGCCTTCGCCGCCGCCACAGGCACCCGGCAGGGCCTCGGCGCGCTGTTCGCCGCCTACCCGGTGCTGGCCCGGATGCTCGCGCAGACCGCCCTGGACGCGACGGCGGCCACGGCCGAACTGGCGGCCCGTTTCGCGGCCGACCGGGGGGTCCTGGCCGCCGGACTCCTCGACGGACGTGACCCCGGACCGCTCATCGGGGTGGACCTCGGCCGCGGGGACGCCCACCAGGGCAACCGGTCCGTCGCCGTCCTGCGGTTCGCCGGCGGCGACCGGCTGGTCTACAAGCCCCGGCCGCTCGACCAGCACGCGCTCCTCGACGACCTGGTGGACTGGCTGAACGCCAAGGTCGCCGGACTGGACCTGCGGACCCCGCGCAGCCTGCGCCGCGAGGCGTACGGCTGGCTGGAGTTCGTCGAGCACCGCTGGTGCCGGTCGGTGACCGAGACGGACGCGTTCTACCGGCGCCAGGGCGCGCTGCTGGCACTGCTGTACGCGGTGGACGGCGCCGACATGCACTACGAGAACGTCATCGCCTGCGGCGACCAGCCGGTCCTGGTGGACGCCGAGACGCTGCTGCACACCGGGCTCGCGCAGTCCATGACGGCGGGCGCCGACCCGGCGGCGGACGCGCTGCACGCCTCCGTGCACCGCACCTGCCTGCTGCCGCATCTGCTGATCGGCGAGCACGGGGCCCTCGACATCTCCGCGCTCGGCCGGTCCACCGACGGCACCTGCCCGAGCGAGGGCCTGCACTGGCGGGACAGCGGCCTGGACACCATGCGGGCCGTGCGCGCCCCGGTCCTCAGCTCCGCGGCGCACAACCAGCCGCTGCCCGCCGGCCGCCTCCTCGAGGGCGCCGACCACCGGGCGGCCCTGCTGGAGGGGTTTCGCGCCGCGTACGCGGCGGTCGCCGCGCACGGCCGTGAACTGCTCGGCGACGACGGCCCGCTGATGGCCCGCGCCGACCGTCCCGCCCGGCTCATCGTCCGCTCCACCCGTCTGTACGCGACGCTGCTGGAGGAGTCGGCCCACCCGTCGCTGCTCGGCGACGCGCTCGCCCGGGAGGGCGTGTTCGCGGTGCTGTGGACCGAGTCCGAGCACGACGAGGCACGCCGGCGGCTGATCGAGCACGAGACGGCGGCGCTGTGGCGCGGTGACGTGCCGCTCTTCACCCATCGGCCGTCGGGAACCGCGGTCCGGGCCGAGGACGGCGCGTGGCTGCCGGGCGTGCTGCCGGTGGCGGGCCTGGCCGCGGTGCGGGCCAAGATCGCCCGGATGGACGAGGTCGACTGCCACGACCAGGAGTGGATCATCACGGCCGCGCTCGCCGCCCGGGGTGCGGGCTCCCCGTTGGACCGGCCCAGGTCCGAACTGGTGGTGGAGCCGGTGCCGGCCGTCGCACCCGACGCGTCCCGGCTGCTCGCCGCCGCGTGCGGGATCGCCGACGAGATCGCCGCCCGCGCGGTACGCGGGGGCGGGCGGACCAACTGGCTCGGCCTGGAACGGGTGTCCGGGCCGCACTGGGCGGTGCTGCCGATGGGCGCCGGACTCGCGCAGGGTTACTGCGGAGTGGCGCTGTTCCTGGCGCACACCGACGCACTGGCCGGAGCGGGCCGGTACGGCGCGCTCGCCCGGGAGGCCGTCCGCCCCCTGCCCCTCCTGCTGAAGGCGCTGGCGGACGAGCCCGAGCTGAGCGCGGCGGCGGGACCCGGTGCGTACGACGGTCTCGGTGGCATCGTGTACGCCGTGCTGCGCCTGTCGGCACTGCTCGGCCCGGACGTCGCGGACTGCCTGCCGGACGCGCTCACCGCTCTCGGCCACGCCGCCTCCGCGTGCTCCGAGCCGGGGTTCGCCGGCGGTACGGCGGGAGCCCTGACCGCCGCGGTCGCGGTGCACGAGGCGACCGGCGATCCGGCGGCGCTGGGGCTGGCGGACGCCCTGGCGGACCGGCTGCTCGGCGCGGTGACCGGGGAGGTCGCCGGCGCGGAGGACGCCGTGCCGCCCGGTGCGGAGCGGTGTGCCGCCGCGCACGGCCTTCCCGCCGGTTTCGCCGACGGCGCCGCGGGCATCGCGTGGGCCCTGCTGCGGTACGCCGCCCGCCGCCCCGGGGACACCACCGCGCACACGGCCGCCGCCCGGACGCTGCTGGACGCCGCGCTGCGCGGCACCGGGGCGGCACCCGCGGACGTGTCCTGGTCCGGCGGGTTCGCCGGTGCGGCGGCCGTCGCCGCCCACCTGTCCCCCGCGCCCTCCGTGCCCCGGGTCCCGGTCCGGCCCGCGGACGCCGAGGTCCGTCCCGACCTCAGCCTCGGGCGGGGCACGCTCGGCACGCTGGAAGCCCTGGCCGTGCGCGCCGGGAGGGGCGACCCGGCCGCCGCCGGAGCGCTCGCCCGGCGCACGGGCCAGGCACTCGCCCTCGTCGAGGCACAGGGCCACCGCTGTGCCACCCCCGACCGCGTTCCCTCCCCCGGGCTGCTCGACGGACTGTCCGGCATCGGCTACGGCCTGCTCCGTCTGGCCCACCCCGGCACCGTCCCGTCCGTCCTGCTCCTGGCCCACCCCGACCACTGACCGGTAAGGCACCTGCGCTCCTCGGCCCCATGGCATCTCCACCTCCGCCCCGTGCTCGCCGTACGGAAAACAGAAGGGGAACACCTTTCATGGATCAGCACCTCGCCACCACCGCCGCCGACTCCGCCCAGCACACCGCCGACGAGCAGGACGCGGCGGGCGGGATCACGCTCACCGGCCGCAACCGGGCCTGCGCCCGCGCCCGTGTCCTGGCCGGGATGGTGCTGACCAGTGGCATCGTCGTCACGCTGAGCACCCTGGACACCTCGGTCTCCGTGCCGAGCTGACCCCGCGCGGTCGTCACGTCGTGTGAGGGCGCGGGACCGCCGGGCGGTCCCGCGCCGCGGCGCGTCCGGCGGTTCTCCGTCGGGTCGCGATCTGCCCCGGGCCCCGGCATGCCGATTATCATCTGCGTCCATGCGTTCCCATGCGCCTTTCCTCGTCGGGCGGGACCCCCAACTCACCCTGCTCGAACGTGCCATGGCCCAGGCGAGGCAGGGGCGCGGCGGCGTCGTCTTCCTGATCGGCGAGGCCGGAGTGGGCAAGTCGCGGCTCGCGGCACAGGCCGTGGGCGGCGCGCTGGGCTCCGGTATGCGGGTACTGCGCGGCCGCAGCAGCACCACCGGGCCCGCCGTGCCGTTCCGTCCGCTCACCGAGGCGCTGATGTCGCTGTTCCGCAGCGGCGAGCCCCTCGACGACCTGGCCCTCGGTCCCTACCGGCCGGTCCTCGGGCGGCTGATACCCGACTGGGACACCGGGGAGCGCGAGAGCAGTTCCATGGTGATCCTGGGGGAGGCGGTGCTGCGTCTGCTGCTGGCCGCCGGTCGCGGGCAGGGCCAGTTGCTGCTGCTGGAGGACCTGCACGACGCCGACCCCGAGACGCTCGGCGTCCTCGAGTACCTGGTGGACAACCTGGAGTACACGCCGGTCCTGCTGCTGGCCACGGTGCGGACCGATTTCAGCGACGCACTGGACCTGGCGCAGTCCGCCCGTCGCCGGGGCGTCGCGACCCTGGCCGAACTGCCGCCGCTGACCCGGCCCCAGGTGGACGAGATGACGGCGGCGCATCTGGGGGCCGACGGTCCGGGGGACGTGCCGACGGCGGTGCTGGACCGTCTGTGGGAGGACAGCGCGGGCAGTCCGTACCTGGTCGAGGAACTGCTCCAGTCCATGATCGGGGCCGGGACGCTGGTGCAGGGCGCCGACGGCTGGCGCGCGGTCGGTGATCTGCGCCGTGACGTTTCCTCGACGCTGGCCCGGGGCATCCTGCGGCGCATCGACCGGCTCGGCACGCAGGGCCTGACCCTGCTGTCGGCCGCCGCAGTCCTGGGCCGCCGCTTCCCCCTCACCGTGCTCCAGCGCATGACCGGTGTCGAGGACCGGGCGCTGCTCAGTCATCTGCACGCGGGCGTCGCCGCCCGGCTGGTCATCCCCGACGAGCCCGCCCCCGACTGGTACTCCTTCCGCCACTCCCCCACCGTCGAGGCCCTGTTCACGCAGATGACGCCGGGTCAGCGGGCAGACCTGGCACGGCGGGGAGCGCGGGCCGTCGAGGAGCTCCATCCGGGCCTCGAAGGCGACTGGTGCGCGCTGGCGGCCGGGCTGCGCTGCGAGGCCGGGGACCGTGTGGAGGCGGGGCTGCTGTACGCGGACGCCGGCGGGCGGGCCCTGGCCGCGGGCGCCCTGGGCTCCGCCGTGACGCTGCTCGGCCGGGCCGAGGGCCTGCTGGCCGACGCCGACGATCCGCAGGCGCGGGCCTCGGTGCTGGAGAACCTGCTGCCCGCTCTCGCGGAGGCCGGTGACTTCGCCCGCGCCTTCGACCTGGCCGAGGACCTGCACGCGCTGGGCGGGGCCGGGCTGAGCGCCGTGCGGCTGGCCACGCTGCACACCCGGCTGGCCAAGGTGGCCCATACGGCGGGGCGGTGGAGCGACGGCAACCGGCAGATCGACCGGGCACGCGAGGTCCTGGCGACCGCCCCGGACGAGGCGACGGAGGCGGCCGTCGACGTCACGGCCGCCTACCTCGCCCTCGACACGCCGGGTTCGGACCGCACCCAGCACGCGGAGAAGCTGGCCCGGTCGGCGGCCGACGCCGCCGAGCGCCACGGCCTGCCCGTGGTCGCCTGCCAGGCCCGGGAGCTTCTCGCCACCGTCGCCCGCGAGCGGGACCCGGAGGAGTCCGCGGCAATGCTCCAGCAGGCCCTGGCGACGGCGGAGCGGCACCGGCTGCCCCTGCAGCGCATGTACGCGGCCACCCGCATGGGCGGCAACGCCTGGCTCGCCGAGGGCGACACCTCCGGTTTGCTGGCGGCCCGTGAGGAGGCGCTGCGGCTCGGCTCGGTGAACATCGTGCACACGGTGGAGGGCATTCTCATCCTGGACGCGGTGCTGCGCGGCGACCACGAGAGCGCGCGGGCGGCGGCGGACGACTGCCTGGCCGTGGTGCGGCGGCTGCGCCTGGCGCCCGCCGTGCGGTACGTCCTGATGGCGCGGGCCGCCCTGGAGGCGCACCGCGCGGACCGGGCGGCGATGGAGACGGCTCTGGCGGCGTTCACCGAGTGGGACGGCGCCGGCTCGCAGGAGGAGCCGCTGAGTCTCGGCCTGGCCCGCGCCTTCTGCGCGCTGCTGGAGGAGGACCGGGACCTGGCGCGCGCGGAGCTGCGCTCGGTGCAGGCGCTGGAGGCGGGCAACCCCTCCACCTACCACCTCGGCGGCACCCACGGCCTGGTCCTGCTGCTGGACGTGCTCGCCGGTGACGCGGGGCGGGCACGGCACGAGGAGATCACCGCCACCGCGGTGGCCCGGATGCGGTGGAACCGCCAGTTCGTGCTGCTCGCCGACGCCGTGCTGCTGGGCCGGGAGGGAGCGGGGCCGCGCGCGGCGGCGGCGGTGGAGTCGGCACTGGCGGTGGCGCAGCCCTATCCGCTCGCCCGGCATCTGGGGCTGCGGCTGGTCGCGGACGCGGGGCACCGGGACGGCTGGGGCGATCCGGTGGGCTGGCTGCGGCAGGCCGAGCACTACTTCCACGAGCGGGACGTCGCGGCCGTCACCGGCGCCTGCCGGGCGGGGCTGCGCAGGCTCGGCGCCCCGGTGCACCAGCATCGCTCCGGCACCAGCCAGATCCCGGAGAAGCTGCGCGCGCAGGGCGTGACCGTCCGGGAGTTCGACGTGTTCCGGCTGCTCGCGGAGCGGCTCAGCAACAAGGACATCGCCGACCGTCTGTTCATCTCGCCCCGCACGGCGGAGAAGCACATCGCGAGCCTCATCACCAAGACGGGGTCGGCCAACCGCGCGGACCTGTGCGCGCGGTCGGCCGCCTTGCGGGGGTAGGGCGCGTCGGCTACCGCATCTCGCGCACCGCCCTGGACCCCAGCACCGCCAGGCCCGTCGCGGCGAGCACCAGGGCCACCACCCCGAACAGGGCGAACGTGTCCTTCCCGGCCAGCGCCCCGCACAGGATCAGCGACAGCGGGGCCACGGCGTAGCCGAGGACCATGTCGACGGAGACGACGCGGCTGAGCACCTCCTGCGGGATGTTGCGCTGGATCCAGCTCAGTCCGAACACGCCCTGGAAGCCGATGGCGAAGCCCATGGCGAGGACGGTCGCCACGACGACCGGAGTGCTGTGCACCAGCCCCAGGACGGCCATCCCCGCGCCGAGCCAGCCCGCCAGCGCGGCCACCAGCAGGCCGACCCTGGGCCGCCCGCCGACGGCGCCTCCGACGAGTGTGCCGAGCACGGCTCCCCCGGCGAGGGAGCCGTTGAGCACGCCGAGCGTGGCCGAGCCGCCGCGCAGCACCTGGTCGGCCAGGGTCGCGAAGCCGACCGTGAAGGGCCCGGCGTAGCAGAAGTTGACGGCGGTGTCGAGGGCGACGACGGTCCGCAGCCGCGGGTCGCGCGCGGTGTAGGTGACGCCCTCGCGGATACGGGCGACGAGGGACGCCCGCTCCTTCACCGTGCCGGCGGGGGTTTCGCGGGCCGCCGCGGGACGGGTGCGGACGCGTGCCACGCACAGGCCGCACAGGGCGAAGCAGACCGCGTCGACGAGGAAGGCGATCGGCGCCCGGGTCAGGGCGATGACCAGGCCGCCGACGGCCGGGCCGACGACGGCGGCGGTCCGCGCGCCGACCCCCATCAGCGCGTTGGCCGGGGTGAGCAGTTCGTCGTCCACGACCGAGGGCAGGATGGAGACGCGCGCCGGCTGGAAGAAGGCGTCGACGGTGCCGAAGGCGGCGGCCGCGGCGCACAGCATCCACACCGTCAGGTGTCCGCCCAGTCCGGCGAATCCGACGGCCGCCATCAGCACCGCCCGGGTCCAGCTGGACGCGACCATCAGGGCGCGCGGCGACCAGGAGTCGCTGAGGCTGCCGCCCACCAGGGTGAACAGGGCTCGGGGTACGGCCTGGAAGGCCAGGACGTAACCGAGGGTGAGGGTGGATCCGGTCAGGCCGAGGGTGATCCAGGAGAACGCGACGACGCTGAAGCCGTCTCCGAGCAGGGACAGCGACTGTCCCGCCCACAGGAGGCGGAAGGACCGGTGCCGGGCGGGTGCCCACAGCCGCGGACCGGCGCCGGTGAGGGTGGTGGCCATGGTGTGCCTTTCGTCGGACCGGGGTCCGGTCAGTAGTGCACGGGCAGGGCGGTGAGGCCGCGGTTGAGCAGGGAGGGCTGCCAGGCCAGGCCCCCGGGGTCGGCGAGGGTGAGACCGGGGTGGTCGCACACGAGCGTCCGTACGACGGTCGCGGCCACCAGCCGGGCCAGGGCGGCGCCGATGCAGAAGTGGGCGCCGAAGCCGAAGCCGAGGTGGGTGGCGCCGGAGCGGCGGACGTCGAACCGGCCGGGGTCGGGGAAGCGGGCCGGGTCGCGGTTGGCGGCGGCGGTCACGAGGAAGATCCGGTCCCCGGCCCGCAGGGTGCGGCCGTCGAGGTCGAGGTCGCGGGCGGCGGTGCGGATGGACATCTTCGACGGGCCGTCCAGCCGCAGGGTCTCCTCCACCGCCCCCTGGGCCAGTTCGGGCTCCGCCCGGACGGCGGCCAGCCGGTCGGGGCGGGTGAGCAGGGCCAGGACGGTGTTGGCGATGAGGTTGCTGGTGGTCTCCCCGCCGGCGAACGCCATCTGGGTGAGCATCCCGACGAACTCCTCCTCGCTGACCGAGTCGCCGACCCGGCCCTCCCCCAGCACCTGGCTGATCAGGTCGTGGCCCGGTTCGGCGCGGCGCCGGGCGACGAGGGCGCCGAGGTAGTCCTCCAGGCTCACCAGTGCCTGGAGTGAGGCCCGGTACTCGCTCTCCTCCTGGGCGGTGCCGAGGACGAGGTCGGCGACGCGGGTGTTCCAGTACCAGAAGGAGGGCCCGTCGGCGGGCGGGATGCCGAGCCAGCGGGCGAACACCAGGGCGGGCAGCGGCTTGGCGACGCCGGCCAGGAGATCGCCGGTGCCGCCGGGCACGGCCTTGCGGGCGAGGACGGCGCGGGTCGCCTTCTCGGTGAAGGCGCGGTAGCGGGCCACGGCGCGGGCGGCGAACGCCTCCTGGAAGACCCGGCGCAGCCTGCGGTGCTGGGGCGGGTCGTTGAAGACCATCCAGCGCGAGAGGATTCCGAAGGCCCGCTCGGCGTCCTCGCGGGCGCCCTGCGGGACGGCGTCCATCAGCGGCCGTACCCGGTCGGCGGAGACCCCGGGGTCGCGCAGGCAGCTCATCACCTGCTCGTAGCCGGTGACGAGCCAGGCGTGGTGCAGGGGGCTCCAGTGGACGGGGGCCTGCTCGCGCAGGGCGTCGAGGTGGTCGTAGGGGTCGGCGATCATGTCCGGGGAGAGCAGGTAGCGCTCGGCCAGGGCGGGGGCGGGGGCATGGGTGGTCATCGGGTCTCTCCCGTACCGGTGCTCGTGGTGCCGGGGGTGGTGGTCGTGGTGGTGCCGGCGGCCTCGGTGGTGCCGGTGTGCTCGATGCCGGTGAGCAGGGCGGCGATGCCGTGCACCCGGGGCTCGGCCATCATCGACATGTGGTCGCCGTCGCTGAGGTGCAGCGTGAGCCCGCCGCCGGCCACCTCCCGCCAGCGGGCGACGTAGGTGTCGTAGTCGACGTCCAGGCCGGGCATGGTGCGGCCGCGCGGCAGTCCGGCGGCCTCGCTGCCCACCACGAGGTGCACGTGTCCGGGGTGGGGACGGACGTCGTAGGCGGCGAGGGCGGCGAGCAGCGAGTGCCACACCTCGATCGGGGCGCCTTCGACGAGGGCCGCCTCGGCCGGGCTCATGCCCGCTCCCAGCAGGGTGGCGGTGAGCTCGGCAGCGGCCCGGTCGCGCTGCGGCGAGGGCGGCAGCGCGCGCAGCCGGTCGCGTTGGCGCAGCGCTTCGCGCAGGTCCCGGGTGACCCCGTCGAGGCGGGTGCGGGCGGCGGTGTTGGGCAGATACGGCTCGATCAGGACCAGCGGTGCGACGGCGTGGCCGGCCCCGTGCAGCTGGGTGGCCATCTCCAGGGCGATGTTGGCACCCATGGACCAGCCGAGCAGGGCGTGCGGCCCGGTGCCGCCGCGTTCGGTGATCTCGGCGACGTAGTTGGCGGCGATGCCCGTCACGGTGCTCGGATCGATGCCGCCGAGCAGGCCCCGCGCCTGGAAGGCGTGCACGGGGCGGCCGGGCGGCAGGGCGCGGGAGAGCGGGACGAACCAGGCGGCACTGCCGCCGGTGGGGTGCACGCACCACAGGGGGTCCCCGGCGCCTTCGCGAAGCCGCACCTCGGAGGTGACGGCGGCGGGCAGGCCCTCGCCGGCCGCCCGGACGGCGTGCTCGGCCAGCCGGGCGAGGGTGGGGTGTTCGATCAGGTCGCCGACGGAGACGGACAGGCCCCGCGCGGCGGCCATGAGGGAGACGCGGACGGTGGACAGGGAACTGCCGCCGACGCGGAAGAAGTCGTCGTGGACGCCGATCCGGGACAGGCCGAGGACCTCGCGCCAGATCTCGGCCAGGATCTTCTCGGCGGCACTGGACGGGGCGACGTACTCGGCGTCCGCGCGGTCGGGTTCGGCCGTCGGCAGGGGCAGCGCCCGCTTGTCGGTCTTGCCGCTGCGGTTGACGGGCAGCTCGTCGAGGACGACGAACCGGGCGGGCACCATGTACGCGGGCAGTGCGGCCCGCAGGGCGCCGCGCAGCTCCTCCGGGGAGGGCCGGCGCTCTGCGGAGACGACGAGGTAGGCGACGAGGGCGGGTTCGCCGGGCAGGTCGGTGCGGTGCAGGACCACCGCCTGGCGGACCTCGGGCAGCTGCCGGAGGGCGTGTTCGATCTCGCCGAGTTCGATGCGGAAGCCGCGCAGTTTCACCTGGGAGTCGAGGCGGCCCAGCCACTCCACGGAGCCGTCCGGCCGGTGCGTGCCGAGGTCGCCGGTACGGCACAGGCGGTCGCCGGGGGCGCCGTACGGGTCGGGGACGTAGGTGGCGGCGGTGAGGGCGGGCCTGTTCAGGTAGCCGCGGCCGACGGCGTCGCCGCCGAGGTGGATCTCGCCGGGGACGCCGGCCGGGACCGGCTGCAGGTCGTCGTCCAGGACGTGGACGCGGGTGTTGCGCATCGGGGTGCCGATGGGCGGGCGGCCCTGGCCGGGGGCGAGGTCGGCGGCGAGGGACCAGACGGTGGTCTCGGTGAGGCCGTAGACGTTCTGGAACCGCCGGCCGCGTGACCACTGGTCGGCGAGGTCGGCCGGGCAGGCCTCGCCGGCGACCTGGAGCACCCTGAGGTCGGGGAAGGCGTCCTCGCCGAGCACGGCGAGGGCGCTGGGCGGCAGCATGGCGCCGGTGACGCGGCGCTCACGCAGGGTGCGCGCGAGGTCGGGGCCGGGACGCAGGTCGTCCCTGGGTGCGGTGACCAGGCAGCCGCCGTTGGCGAGGGACCAGGTCAGTTCCAGGATCGAGGCGTCGAAGCCGAAGGAGGCGAACTGCAGGACGCGGTCCCCGGGCGTGGGGTCCACCAGGTCGCGCTGGCCCTCGAGCATGTTGGACAGGCCGCGGTGCGCGATGGCCACGCCCTTGGGGGTGCCCGTGGAGCCCGAGGTGTAGATGATGTAGGCGAGGGTGTCGGCGTCGGCCGCCGGGCCGCCCGGCACGGGCTCCTGGCGCTCCGCGGGGGTGTCCAGATGGATGACCGGCCCGTCGAACGGCACCGTGCCGGCCAGGGCCCGCTGGGTCAGCAGCACGCGCATGCCGCTGTCCTGCGCCATGAACGCGAGCCGCTCGGTGGGATGTTGCGGGTCCAGCGGCAGGAACGCGCCGCCGGAGCGCAGCACGCCGACCGCGGCGCGCACCAGGTCCGGGCCGCGGTCGGCGCAGATGCCGACCACCGTCTCCGGGCCCACTCCGAGTTTCCGCAGCCGGCGCGCCAACTGCTCTGCCTGCTCGTGGAGTTCCGCGTACGTGACCCGCTGCCCGCGGTGCTCGACGGCGGCCGCGTCCGGGGTACGGGCGGCGTGGGCGGCGATGTGCTCGTGCAGGAGCAGCGGGGAGGACGGGACGAGGGGGCCGCGGGCCCAGTCGTCGAGGGCGGTGGCGCGGGCGGCGCCGGTGAGGGCGGGACGGGTGACGCGGCCGTCGGGGTCGGCGGTCATGGCCTCCAGCTGGGCGCAGTACACGTCGGCCAGTTGCTCGGCGGTGGCGGGGGCCACGTACTCCGGGTCGGCGTCCAGGGTGAAGGCGTTGACACTGGCGTTGACCAGCAGCGGGAACATGGTGCGGGCGATCTCCAGGGAGTCGTCCCAGGAGTCGTGGGAGAGGCGGTGGAAGTTGACGTAGTTGAAGACGGCGTCGGTCAGCCGCGGTTCGGTGGGCCGGAGTCCGGCGATGCGGACCAGGGGGACCCTGCGGTGCGGCAGCATGTCCTGCTCGGCCCGGAAGACTTCCCTCAGGTGGGCGAGCCAGGTGCCGCGCGGGCGGGCCACCCCGAACGGCACGGTGTTCAGGAACAGTCCGCGCATCCGGTCGGCACCGGGCAGCTCGGGACGGCCGTTGGTGACGAGGCCGATGCTGTGGCCGAGGACGCTGTCGTCGCGGTCGGCGAACAGGCTCATGGTGTGGTGGAAGGCGGCGATGAGCACGGTGCGGCGGGGCACGCCCGCTTCCTTGGCGAGCCGGCCGATGCGCTCGGCGAGGTGGGCGTAGGAACGGCGGACCTCGTGGACCGGCGGGTGGCCCTCGGCGGCGCCGTCCGCCCGGCGGCGGAGGGTCACCGGCCTCAGGTCGGCGAGCCGGCCGCGCCAGTACGCCAGTGACTCCTCGCTGTCCAGCGCGGCGCGTTCCAGGGCGACGTACTCGGCGAACGGCGGCGCGCTCGGCGGTTGCGGGACGGCGCGGTGGGCGACGGCCTCCCGGTGCAGGGCGAGCAGGTCGGCGACGAGGGAGGTCAGGCTCCAGCCGTCCAGGACGACGTGGCAGTCGGTGAGGACGAGCCGCAGGTCGTGATCGGTGACGTGGTGCAGGTGGAGGCGGACCAGAGGTGCCGCGGCCAGGTCGAAGCGGCGGTCGAACTCCTCGTCGACGAAGCGGCGCAGCCGCGCCCTCTGCTCCTCGCGGGGCAGCCGGCGCAGGTCGGTGTAGCCGACGGGCAGGTGGGCGGTGCGGTGGACGAGCTGGAGGGGCTCGCGGTAGGAGAGCAGGTCGACGGAGGTGCGCAGGACCGGATGCCCGGCGACCAGCGCGTCCACGGCGGCCTGGAAGGCGTCGAGGTCGAAGCCCTCGGGAACGGTGATCTTCAGGTCGGTGACGTTGTGGTAGGCGCCGCGCCGGGGATCGGCGAGCATCTCGTGCAGCATGCCCGCCTGGAGCATGGTGAGCGGGTAGGCGTCGGCGAGGTGTTCGGGCAGCCGGTCGGCGTCTGCGGGGTCCACCTGGGAGAAGGGGGCTACCGGCTCGGGGGTGTCGGCCGCGTCGGAGACGAGTGCGGCCAGGTCGGCGAGGGTGCGGGCGCGGAAGACGTCGGCGACGCTGAAGGCGAGCCCGGCGAGCCGGCCCAGGCCTACCAGGCGCAGGGCGAGGATGGAGTCGCCGCCGAGGTCGAAGAAGTTGTCGGTGCGGCCGACGTGATCGGCGCCGAGGACCTGGCTCCACACGGTGGCCAGGGCCTGCTCGGCCGGCCCCTCGGGCGGCACGTGGGTGCGCTGTCCGGCCGCGTCGGCGTGCACGGCGCTCAGCGCGGCCCGGTCCACCTTGCCGTTGGCGGTCAGCGGCAGCCGCTCGTGGCGGACGAACAGCGCCGGGACCATGTAGTCGGGCAGGCTCAGCCGCAGCCCTTCGCGCAGGGCGGGCGGGTCGAGCGGGCGGCCCTCGGGCGTGACGACGTGGGCGACCAGCCGGGCCGTGCCGCCCTCGGCGCGGGCCACCACGGCGACGTCCGCGACGCCGGGCAGGGCGCGCAGCGCCGTCTCGATCTCGCCGGGCTCGATCCGGTGTCCGCGGATCTTCACCTGGTGGTCGGCGCGGCCCACGTAGGCGAGCTCGCCGTCGGGCAGCACCCGCACCAGGTCGCCGGTGCGGTACATGCGGGCGCCGGGTCCGCCGAAGGGGTCCTCCAGGAAGCGCGCGGCGGTCGGTTCGGGCCGGTTGCGGTAGCCGCGGGCGACGCCGCCGCCGGAGACGTACAGCTCACCGACGGTGCCGGGCGGGACGAGCCGGCCCCAGGGGTCGAGGACGTAGCCGTGCTGTCCGGCCAGTGGCCGTCCGATGGGCGAGCGGACGGTACCGCGGACGTCGTCCTCGGTGATGGTGCGGAGGGTGACGTGCACGCAGGTCTCGGTGATGCCGTACATGTTCACCAGGGCGGGCCGGTGCCCGGGGGCGGCGAACCAGTCGCGGTAGTCGCGCACGTCGAAGGCGTCGCCGCCGAAAATGACCGTGCGCAGGGCCAGGTCGCCGAAACCGGCTCCGGCGTCCTTCAGGTGGGCGCGCAGGCCCTTGAAGGCGGCGGGGGTCTGGTTGAGAACGGTGACGCGCTCCTCGCGCAGCACGCGGTGCACGGCCGCCGGGTCGCGCACCTCGTCCGAGGTGAGCACGACGACGCGTCCGCCGGTGGCGAGCGGCGCCCACAGCTCCCAGACGGAGAAGTCGAAGGCGGGTGAGTGCGTGAGCGTCCACACGTCGGCGGGGCCGAAGCCGAAGTGCCGGTCGGCGGCGCCGAGCAGCCAGGCCAGGTTGGCGTGGGTGACCTCCACGCCCTTCGGGCGGCCGGTGGAGCCGGAGGTGTAGATGACGTAGGCGAGGTCGTCGGGGGCCGGACGGATGTCGCCGCCCTCGTCGGGGCCGTGCTCGTCGTCGGGACCGTGTTCGTCGTCGGGACCGTCGAGCAGCACGAGCCGGGCGGGCAGGGAGTCGGCGGCGGTGCGTGTGGCGGTGTCGGTGACGATCCAGTCGATGCCGGCGTCGGTGACGGTGAACTCGCGCCGGGCCTGCGGGTGGGAGGGGTCGAGCGGCAGGTAGGCGGCGCCGGCCCGCCAGATGGCGAGCAGGGCCACCGCCAGGTCCGGGGTGCGGTCGAGGCAGACGCCGACGAGTGAGCCGCGGGCCACGCCGGCGGCACGCAGCCTCCGCGCCAGCGCGCAGGCGCGGGCGTCGAGCCGGGCGTAGGTCAGGGAGCGGCCCGATCCGCTGACGGCGACGGCGTGCGGGGCGCGGGCCGCGTGCTCGGCGAACCGGTCGGGGGCGGTCCGCGGGTCGGGGGCGGTCCGGGTGCCGGTGTTGGCGGGTCCGTCCGGGCCGAGGAGGTGTCCGCGTTCGGCGGGGGTGAGCGGGTCGATGGTGCTGAGCGGGCTGTCGGGGGTGGCGCAGAACGCCTCCAGGAGGGTGACGGTGTGCCGGGCGAGGGCGACGACGGAGGCTTCCTCGAACAGGTCGGGGCGGTAGACGAAGGCCAGCTCGGTGTGGTCCTCGCCGTCGCGCAGGTCCAGGGAGAGGTCGAACTTGGCGGTGGTGAGGCCGATCCGGTACGGCGTCACGACCGCCTCCCCGAGGGTGAGGCCGGACGCTGTGGTGCCGGACTGTGTGTAGAGCACCTGCACGAGCGGGTTGCGGGCCAGGTCGCGGTCCGGGCTCAGCGCGTCGACGACCTTCTCGAACGGCAGTGACTGGTGCGAGAACGCCTCCAGGACCCGGTCCCGGGTCCGGGCGAGCAACGCGGCCGGGGTCGGGTCGTCGGAGAGGTCGCCGCGCAGCACGAGGGTGTTGACGAAGAAGCCGACGAGCTGCTCGGTCTCGACGCGTTCCCGGTTGGCGACGACGGTGCCGACGGCGATGTCGTGCTGCCCGGTGTGGAAGGCCAGCGCGGCCTGGAAGGCGGCCAGTACGGTCATGTAGGGGGTCGTGCCGACGCGCTGCCCCAGTGCGGCGAGCGCGTCGGTGAGGGAGGGCGGCAGGTCGACCTGATGGACGGCCCCCCGACTGCCGGGGGTTTCGGGGCGGGGGTGGTCGGCCGGCAGCTCCAGCGGGGTGAGACCGGCCAGGCGGGTGCGCCAGTGCTCCAGCGCGGCGGACTGGTCGCTCTCGCGCTGCCAGATCGCGTAGTCGGTGTAGTCCAGGGGGAGGTCGGGCAGGTCCGCGGCGCCTCCCCGTGTCCTGGCGCGGTACAGCTCGGCCAGGTCGCGCACGACGAGGTCGAGGGACCAGCCGTCGGAGACGATGTGGTGCATGCCCAGGACGAGTACGTGGTCGTCGGCGGCGGCGCGCACGAGCGTGGCGCGGAAGGCGGGTTCGCGGGCGAGGTCGAAGGGGCGCAGGGCGGCCGCGTGCACGGCGGCGGCCAGGCGGCGCTCGCGGTCCTCGGTGTCCGCGCCGGTCACCTCGGTCACGTCCAGGACCGTGCCGCCCGCGGGCAGCACCCTCTGGTGCGGGACGCCCTCGTGCTCGGGGAAGACCACGCGCAACTGCTCGTGCCGGGCGGCCAGGTCGGCGACGGCCGCGCGCAGGGCCGGCACGTCCAGCGGGCCGGTCGTCCGCCAGGCGGCGGGGAGCAGGTAGGTGGACGCCCCGGGGTCGAGCCGGTCCAGGAAGTACAGGCGCTGCTGGGCGGCGGACAGCGGGATCCGCTCCGGACGGGGCCGGATCCGGGTCGGCCCCGTGTCCCGGGACGCGGCCCGGCCGCGCAGCCGCTGCTCCAGCAGACGCCGGGCCGCCGGGGACAGGCCGCCGCCCGCGGCGGCGGGGCCGGGACGCACGTCGGATGTGGTCATGAGGGCACTCCGATCTCGGTTCTGGGGGGAGAAGACGTCGGTGAGGGGTGAGGTCGCGCGGACGCCGGGCAGCGGCTGCCGGGTGGTCGGCGGAGCCGGCCGTCCCGGCGGCCGGCCGGACGGGCCCGGCGGCCGACGCGGGCCCGGCGGGACGAGCCGAAGCGGGCCGGGCGCCGCGGACGGTCAGAGGTCGGCCGTCAGGGACAGGTCGATCTCGTCGTCGCTCATCTGCGAGATCAGCTCCAGCAGACGCCGCTCCACCTCGGCGGCGAGCCGCTCGACGGTGGGGTGCTCGAAGAGCTCCCGGACCTGGAGCGGGCAGTCGAAGGCGGTCCGCAGGCGGGAGGCGACCGCCACCGCGCGCAGGGAGTGGCCGCCCAGGGCGAAGAAGTCGTCGTGGACGCCGACCTTCGGCAGGTCGAGCACCTCGCACCAGATCTGCGCCACGACCGTCTCGGCCGGGGTGCGCGGTGCGACGCCGGCCCGCGGCGCGGGCGCCTCGGGCTCGGGCAGGGCGGCGGTGTCCAGCTTGCCCTGCACGGTCAGCGGCAGGGAGTCCAGGAGGACGAACGCCGAGGGGACGAGGTAGTGGGGCAGACGGGCCCGGCAGTGCGTGCGCAGGGACTCCTCCGACAGTCCGCCACCCGCGGCGTAGCCGACGAGGGCGGTCTCGCCGTTGAGGGTGCGCACCACGACGGCCGCGCCCCGCACCCCCGGGTGCCCGCGCAGCACCGCCTCGGCCTCTCCCGGTTCGACGCGGAAGCCGCGGATCTTGACCTGGTCGTCGTCGCGTCCGAGGAACTCCAGTTCGCCGCCGGCCAGTCGGCGCACCACGTCGCCGGTGCGGTAGAGGCGACCGCCGCGCGTGCCGAACGGGTCGGGGACGAACCGCTCGGCGGTGAGGGCGGGCCGGCCCAGGTAGCCACGGGCCACCTCCGGTCCGCCGATGACGAGTTCGCCGGGCACGCCGAGCGGTACGGGTTCACCGAGCGGGTCGACCACGTAGGTGCGGCGGCCGCCCAGCGGACGGCCGATGGGCACCCGGCCGGCCGGTGCCCCGGCCAGGGTGTGCGCGGTGGCGGAGATCACCGTCTCGGTGGGGCCGTACGTGTTGACCACGGGTACCCCGGGCAGGTGCGCGAACCAGCGCCCCAGGGGGTCGGCGGGCAGTGCCTCTCCCCCGGTCACCAGCAGGCGCAGGGAGGCCAGTCGGGGCGCCAGCGTGTCCAGGCGGGCGACCAGTTCCGTCCAGTACGACGGTGTCAGCTCCATGACCGTCACCCGCTCGGCGGCGACGCGGGCGGCCAGCTCCTGGGGCGTCCAGATGTCGTCGGGGCGTACGAGCACCGTCGCCCCGGTGCTCAGCGCGGGCAGGATCTGCTCGAGGGAGGCGTCGAAGGAGGTCGAGGCGAAGGTGAGCACCCTGTCCCGCGCGGTCAGCCCGAACGTCTCGCGGGCGGCGCGGACATGGGCGTCCAGGGCGTGGTGCTCGACCCCGACGGCCTTGGGGCGGCCGGTGGAGCCGGAGGTGAAGACGACGTAGGCGAGGTCGTCGCGGTGGGGGGTGTGGCGGGGTCCGTCGGGGTCGGTCGGGACGTCGTCGGCATCGACCACACCGAGCGTGAGGGCGGCGGCGCGGTCCCGGGTGCGCGTGTCGCACACCACGTGCCGTACGGCGGCCTCCTCGCACATGTACCGCAGGCGTTCCCCGGGGAGCCGGGGGTCGAGCGGGACGTAGACGCCGCCCGCCCGCCAGACGGCGAGCATCGCCGCCACGGACCACACGCCGCGGCCGACGCACACGCCGACGGCGTCGCCCGGGGCCGCGCCCGCGCGGGTCAGGGCCGCGGCCAGTCCTCCGGTGAGGGCGTCCAGGCGGGCGTAGTCGAGGGCCGTGTCCTCGCAGACGACGGCGGGGGCGTGCGGCGGGCCCGCCACCGCGAACGGAGGCGCGGGCTCCGTGTCCCGCCCGGCGCCCGCGACGAGGCGGTACCGCTCGTCCGCCGAGAGCAGGGCGGCCTCGTCGGCGCGGGCGGTGGGATCGGCCAGCAGGGCTTCGAGGACGCGGCCGACGTGGCGGGCGAACCGGGTCGCGGTGTCCGGGTCGAACAGGTCGGCGGCGTACTCGACGTTGAGCGCGAACCGGTCCGGCCGGATCACGAAGGTGGCGGTCAGGTCGAACTTGGCCGACCCCCAGGGCAGCGCGAAGTCGGCGCTCTCCAGGCCGGGCAGGCCGATGCCGGCCTCCGTGGACTCCTGGACGTCGACCATGGCCTGGAACAGCGGGTTGCGGGACAGGTCGCGCTCCGGGCGAAGCCGCTCCACGACCTGCTCGAACGGCACCTCCTGGTGGTCGAAGGCGCCCAGGACGACATCGCGCACCCGGTCCACGAGCGTGTCGAAGGCGGGCCGTCCGGACAGGTCGGTGCGCAGGACGACGGTGTTGACGAAGAAGCCGACCAGCGGCTCCAGTTCGAGCCGCCCACGTCCGGCGACGGGCGTGCCCACGCAGATGTCGGTCTGCCCGGTCCAGCGGGCCAGCACCGTCTGGGCGGCGGCCAGCAGCACCATGAAGCGGGTCGCGCCGCGCTCGCGGGCGAGGGCGTCGGCCCGGTCGACGAGTGCGCGGGGCAGGTCGATCTCGACCGCGCCGCCCCGGCCGGTGAAGGCGGGGGGCCGCGGCCGGTCCGTGGGCAGTTCCAGCACGGGGGCGGCCTCGAGGACCCTTTCCCAGTAGGCGAGTTGCGGTTCCAGGGCACCGCGGTCGGCGCGGTCGCGCTGCCACACGGCGAAGTCGCCGTACTGCACGGGCAGCGGCGCCGGCGGGGCGCCCCCGCCCGTCAGGCGGGCCGCGTAGTGTCGGCCGAGTTCGTCCAGCAGGACGCCCTTGGACCAGCCGTCGGTGACGGCGTGGTGCAGGGCGAGCAGGACGACGTGGTCGTCACCGGCCAGCTCCCACACGCCGGCCCGCAGCAGCGGCGGCCGGGCGAGGTCGAAGCGGCGCCCGGCGTGGGCCGCGGCGAGGCTCCGTACGGCCTCCATGCGGGCCTGCTCGTCCGGGGCCTGCGGTGCCCGCTCCCAGCGCAGGGGTACCGGGGCCGGGTCGTGGACCCGCTGCACGGGGCGGCCGTCCGACTCGACGAGGGCCGTGCGCAGCACCTCGTGCCGCTCGACCAGGTCGTCCAGGGCCGCCTGCCACGCGGTACGGTCCAGGCCGCCGCGCACCCGCCAGCAGTACCACAGCAGGTACGACTCGCCCCGGTCGGAGGTGCGGTCCAGGAACCACAGGCGCTCCTGCGCGAAGGACAGCGGCAGCGGCCCGCCGCGGTCGACGGGGAGGATGCCGGTGGCGCCGCGGGCGCGGGCGGCGGCCACCCGCGGGGCGAACCCCCGGACGGTGGGGTGCTCGAAGACGGTGCGCAGTTCGATCTCGCGGCCGAGGCGCTGGGAGATCCGGGAGACCGCCATGGTGGCGAGCAGGGAGTGGCCGCCGAGGTCGAAGAAGCTGTCGTCCAGGCCGATCCGGTCCAGGCCCAGGACGTCGGCCCACACCTCGGCGACGATCCGCTCGGTCTCGTCGCGGGGCGCGGTGTACGCGGGGTCGTCGGCGGGGCGGGTGTGCGCGGGGTCGGGCAGGGCGGAGCGGTCGAGCTTGCCGGAGACACCGACCGGGAGGGCGTCCAGGACGACGAACTCGGACGGGACGGCGTAGTGCGGCAGGTAGCGGGCGCACCAGGCGCGCAGGTCCGCCCGGTCGGGGGCGGCGGGCGCGTCCGGGACCGGTACGACGTAGCCGGTCAGGCCGCGGCCGGTGGCCCGGTCGGGGCGGGCCGCGGCGGCGGCGACCTGCGGGCAGGCGCGCAGCACCGTCTCCACTTCGCCGAGTTCGATCCTGAAGCCGCGGATCTTGACCTGGTCGTCGCGGCGCCCGAGGAACTCCAGTACGCCGCCGGACGTCCAGCGCACCAGGTCGCCGGTGCGGTAGAGACGGCCGCCGGGCGGCCCGTAGGGGTCGGGCACGAAGCGCTCGGCGGTCAGCGCGGGGCGCCCGAGGTAGCCGCGGGCCACCTCCGTGCCGCCGATGAGGAGTTCGCCGCCGACGCCGACCGGCACCGGCTCGCCGTCGGCGTCGACGACGTAGGCCCGGCGGTCGCCCAGGGGCCGGCCGATGGGCACGGTGTCCCCGGGCGGGTCGTCGGCGTCGTGGGTGGTGGCGGTGACCGTGGTCTCGGTGGGGCCGTAGGCGTTGCAGACCCGGGCCCGGGGGACGGCGGCGCGCCAGGCGGCGAGGGTGTCGGGCGGGACGGCCTCGCCGCCGAGGACCAGCAGCCGCAGGGAGCCCAGGGCGGCGGCCAGCCGCCGGTCGAGACAGAGCGTGAGTTCGGACCAGTAGGTGGGCGGCACGTTGACGACGGTGAGGCCGTGCCGCTGGACGATCTCGGGGACCTGCGTGGGCAGCCAGGGCTCGTCGGGCCGCATGACGACGGTGGCGCCGGAGGTGAGGGCGGGCAGCACCTGGTCCAGTGAGGCGTCGAAGGCGAAGGAGGCGAAGGCCAGCACCCGGTCCGCGGAGGTGATCCCGAAGCGCTGCCGGGCGGCGGCGACGTGCGAGGCGAGGGCGGCGTGTTCGACACCGACCGCCTTGGGCCGGCCGGTGGACCCGGAGGTGAAGATGACGTGGGCCAGTTCGCGGGGGTGCGGCCGGTGGCGGGGAGCGTCCGCGGCCGGGGCGGCCGCGGTGACGTCCACCGTCACCGGCGCGAGCGGGGCGGCGGCGGCGGCGGTGGCGGTGGCGGTGGCGGGTTCGACGACCACGCAGGCCAGTCGGGCCTCCTCGGCCATGTACCGCAGCCGCTCGGCGGGGAGGTCCGGGTCGAGGGGCACGTAGGCCCCTCCGGCCCGCCAGACGCCCTCGATGGCGGCGACCGACCACAGGCCGCGGCGCAGCAGCACGCCCACGGGATCGCCCGCGGTGACCCCGGCGGCGCGCAGCGCGGCCGCGAGCGAGCCGGTCATGGCGTCCAGTTCCGCGTAGCTGACGCTGTCCTCGCCGCAGCGCAGCGCGGTGGCGTCGGGGCTGCCGCGGAAGGCGACCGGCGGCGCGGGGTCCGCCGTGCGGTCGGGCGCCCGGTGCCAGTCGGGCCGGGGGCGGCCGCGGCCGCCGGGGCCGTCGGGCAGGGCGCGCATCAGGTCCCGTACGGGGGTGTCGGGGTCGGCCAGGACCGCCCTGAGCAGGGCCGTGTAGGAACGGGCGAAGGCACGCATGGTGGCGGCGTCGAAGAGCGCGGTGGCGTACTGGAGGATGGCGGCGACGCTGCCGTCGGCCCGCAGGGTCAGGTCCAGGAAGACGTCCAGCGGGGTCTCGGTGAGCGGCGGGCTGAGCAGCGTCGCCTCCAGGCCGGGCATCTCCACCGGTTTGATCGGCGCGTTGAGCAGGGTGAACGAGGCCTGGGCGAGCGGGTGCCGGGACAGGTCCCGGGAGCCGCCGAGCGCGCCGACGACGAGGTCGAAGGGGGCCTCGGCGTGGGCGAGGTCCACCGGCACGCTCCCGCGCGCCCGGTCCAGCAGGGCGCCGAAGCCGGGCCGGCCGGACAGGTCGGTGCGCAGGACGACGGTGTTGACCAGGGGGCCGATGAGCGCGTCGGCGCCGCGCCGGGCCCGGTCGGCGAGCGTGCTGCAGACGGCGACGTCGGTGCGGCCCGCCCAGTGGCCGAGGAGTGCCTGGTAGGCGGTGAGCAGGAGTGTGTAGCGGGTGGCGCGCCGGGAGCGGGCCAGGGCGTCGACGGCGGCGACCAGGTCGGCCGGCAGGTCGAAGCGGACCACGTCGCCGGAGCCGTCCCAGACGCGCGGTCGCGGCCGGTCGGTGGGCAGGTCGAGCGGGGTGAGGCCGCGCAGCCGTTCGCGCCAGTGGCCGAGGAGCCGTTCCAGCCGTTCGCCGCGCAGGCGTTCGGACTGGGCGCGGGCGAGGTCGGCGTACCGCAGGGCGGGCGCGGCCACCGGCTCGCCGCGGTATCCGGCGGCGAGTTCGTCCAGCAGGACGCCCCACGACCAGCCGTCCACGGCGATGTGGTGCACCTCGACGAGCAGCAGGTGCTCGTCGGGCGCCACGCGGGCGAGCACGGCCCGGACAGGGTGCTGCGCGGACAGGTCGACGGGGCGTCCCAGCCGGCGGACGAACAACTCCTCGGGCCCGTCCACGTCGACCCGCTCCAGTTCGATGCCCGCGGGGGCGTCGACCACCGGCACCGGCTCCCCGCCGACGGCGCGGAACCGGGTGCGCAGCACCTCGTGCCGCGTCGTGATCCCGGACAGCGACCGCTCCAGGCGGTCCGCGTCCAGCGGCCCCCGCAGCCGCAGGACCAGCGGGAGCATGGATCCGGTGGAGGAACCGGCCAACTGGTCCAGGAACCACAGCCGGCGCTGCGCGAAGGATGCCGTGGGGGTGTCGACGCCGTTCGGTGCCCTCTCGGGGGCCGGTCCTGCTGTCACTGTGAGCCTCCAAGCCGTGTTTCGCAGCAGACTGCCGTCGGCGGCCGGAGGCCCATAGGGAAGAAGACGCAGCACCGCGAGCAGAGCGGACTGCCGTCGTGGGCGGGATCCACGGCGACCGGTTCACCCACTGCCGCCGGGCACGGGGCGGCGGTGTCCGCGTCGGGTGGTGGCGGGAGGCGTGGAGGAGGGGCGCGCGGGGCCGCGGACGGCGGACAGCACGCGACGCCGGGCCCGGCGTACGCCGGGCCCGGAACGGCGGCACCTGTGGCGGATGACAGGGCCTAGAGCGGTGTGACGTACGCCCCCGAGATGCCGCCGTCGACGAGGAAGTCGGTGGCGTTGACGAAGGAGGAGTCGTCGCTGGCCAGGAAGGCGACGGCGGCGGCGATCTCCTCGGCCTCGGCGAACCGGCCGAGCGGGATGTGCACGAGCCGGCGGGCGGCGCGCTCCGGGTCCTTGGCGAACAGTTCCCGCAGCAGCGGGGTGTTGACCGGGCCGGGGCACAGCGCGTTGACGCGGATGCCCTCGCGGGCGAACTGCACCCCGAGTTCGCGGGACATGGCGAGGACGCCGCCCTTGGACGCGGTATAGGAGATCTGGCTGGTCGCCGCGCCCATCCGGGCCACGAAGGACGCGGTGTTGATGATGGAGCCCTTGCCCTGGCGGCGCATGTAGGGGATCGCGGCCTTGCAGCACAGGTAGACGGAGGTGAGGTTGACCTCCTGGACGCGCTTCCAGGCGTCGAGTCCGGTCTCCAGGATGGAGTCGTCGTCGGGCGGGGAGATGCCGGCGTTGTTGAAGGCGATGTCGACGCTGCCGTAGGTGTCGTGGGCGGCCGCGAAGAGGGCCTCGACCTGCTCGGGGTCGGTGACGTCGACGTGCACGAAGATGCCGCCGGTCTCCTCGGCGGTCGCCCTGCCGCGTACCTCGTCCACGTCGCCGCAGACGACACGGGCGCCCTCGGAGGCGAGCCGGCGGGCAGTGGCCAGGCCGATGCCGCTGCCCGCTCCGGTGACGACGGCGGTGCGGCCGGCCAGGCGGCGGCAGATGATGTCCTCGGTCGCTTCGCTCACTGTGCGGGGCCCTCCGTGCCTTCGGTGCTCTCGGTGCTTGCCGTACTTGCCGCACTTGCCGTACTTGCCGTACTCGCCGTGCTCGCCGTGCTTGCCGTGCCTCCGGTGCTGATGAAGACGTTCTTGGTCTCGGTGAAGGCGACCAGGGCGTCGGGGCCGAGTTCACGGCCGAGGCCGGACTGCTTGAACCCTCCGAAAGGCGTCGAGTAGCGGACGCTGGAGTGGGAGTTGACGGACAGGTTCCCGGCGCGGACGGCCCTCGAGACCCGCAGGGCGCGGCCGACGTCCCGGGTCCAGAGCGAGCCGGACAGGCCGTAGTCGGTGGCGTTGGCCAGGCGGATCGCGTCGGCCTCGTCCTCGAAGGGCAGCACGACGGCGACGGGCCCGAAGACCTCCTCGACGGCCACGCGCGCGTGCGGGTCGACGCCGGTGAGGACGGTGGGCGGGAACCAGAAGCCCGGACCGCCCTCGGGGGCCTTGCCGCGGATCTTGTCGGTGTCGTCGGGGACGTAGGAGCGGACGCGGTCCAGCTGGGTCCGGGAGATCAGCGGACCCATGTCGGTCCGCTCGTCGGCCGGGTCGCCGACGACGACGGACTCGATCGCGGGGGCGAGAAGGCCGAGGAAGCGGTCGTAGGCCGAGCGCTGGACGAGGATGCGGGTGCGGGCGCAGCAGTCCTGGCCGGCGTTGTCCAGGAAGGACATGGGGGCGGCGGCCGCGGCGGCTTCGAGATCGGCGTCGGCGAAGACGATGTTGGGGCTCTTGCCGCCGAGTTCGAGGGTGACCGGCTTGAGCAGTGCCGCGCCCTTGGCCGCCACCCGCCTGCCCACGGCCGTCGAGCCGGTGAACACGATCTTGGCGACGCCGGGGTGCTCGACGAGCGCGTCACCGGCGACCGGACCGTGCCCGGGCAGCGCCTGGAACAGCCCTTCGGGCAGGCCTGCCTCCAGGGCGAGCCGGGCCAGGCGCAGCGCGGTGAGCGGGGTCGTCTCGGCGGGTTTGAGGAGGACCGCGTTGCCTGCCGCGAGGGCCGGTACCGCGCCCCAGGCCGCGATCGGCATCGGGAAGTTCCAGGGCGCGATGACGCCGACGACGCCGAGCGGTTCGAGGAACGTGACGTCCAGTCCGCCGGCGACCGGGATCTGCCGGCCGGTGAGCCGCTCCACTCCCCCGGCTGCGTAGTCGAGCAGGTCCCGGACGTTTCCGGCCTCCCAGCGGGCGTTGCCGAGGGTGTGTCCCGCCTCCCGGACCTCGAGGCGGGCCAGTTCCTCCAGG
The DNA here is from genome assembly GCF_042717095.1 of Streptomyces sp. NPDC058632. Taxonomy (NCBI): domain Bacteria; kingdom Bacillati; phylum Actinomycetota; class Actinomycetes; order Kitasatosporales; family Streptomycetaceae; genus Streptomyces; species Streptomyces sp. NPDC058632. The sequence goes on from NZ_JBHXQZ010000007.1 coordinate 113,642, forward strand.
TGCTCGTCGACGATGGCGGCGAAGCGGCGCAGCAGCCGGGCTCGGTCGCCGGGGCCGAGGGCGGCCCAGGCCGTCTGCGCCCGCGCGGCCGCTGCGACGGCGGCGTCGACGTCGGCCGCGGAGGCGGCGGGGACGGTGGCGACGGTCTCTTCGGTGGCGGGGTTCTGTACGTGCAGCTCGGCGGGCAGCGGCACGGCGTCGGGCAGTGCGTGGGGCAGCGGCAACGGGGGCCTCACATGCGTTCGAAGGAGCGGCGCAGCTCCCAGTCGGTGACCGCGGCGTCGTAGGCGTCCACCTCGACGCGCGCCATGTTGCGGTAGTGCGCGACGACCTCGTCGCCGAAGGCGGCCTTCGCGATGGCGCTGTTCTCCCACAGTTCGGCGGCTTCCCGCAGGGTCGTCGGGACGTGCTCGAAGCCGGCGGCGTAGGCGTTGCCCCGGCAGGGCTCGGGCAGTTCGAGACCGTGCTCGACGCCGTACAGCCCGGCCGCGACCATGCCCGCCACGGCGAGGTGCGGGTTGACGTCACCGCCGGGCAGCCGGTTCTCGAAGCGCAGGGAGCGGCCGCGGCCGACGACGCGCAGGGCACAGGTGCGGTTGTCGTACCCCCAGGCGACGGCGGTCGGCGCGAACGAGCCCGGCTGGAACCGCTTGTAGGAGTTGATGTGCGGGGCGTAGAGCAGGGAGAACTCGCGGAGCGCGACGAGCTGTCCGGCGAGGAAGTGCCGCATGACGTCCGACATGGACTCGGGATTCCGGGTGGAACCCGGCATGGCGCTGGCGGTGCCGTCGAGGTCGGCGAGGGAGAGGTGGATGTGGCAGGAGTTGCCCTCGCGTTCGTTGTACTTGGCCATGAAGGTGATCGACACGCCCTCCTGGGCGGCGATCTCCTTGGCGCCGGTCTTGTAGACGGCGTGCTGGTCGCAGGTGACCAGGGCCTCGTCGTAACGGAAGGCGATTTCGTGCTGGCCGGGGTTGCACTCGCCCTTGGCGGACTCGACGGTGAGGCCGGCGGCGGTCATCTCGTTGCGGATGCGGCGCAGCAGGGGCTCGATCCGGCCGGTGCCGAGCACCGAGTAGTCGACGTTGTACTGGTTGGCCGGAGTGAGGCCGCGGTAGCCGGCGTCCCAGGCCTGCTCGTAGGTGTCCCGGAAGACGATGAACTCCAGCTCGGTGCCGACCTGGGCGGTGTACCCGAGTGCGGCCAGGCGCTCCAGCTGGCGGCGCAGTATCTGGCGGGGGGCGGCGACCACGGGGGAGCCGTCGGCCCAGGCCAGGTCGGCGACGACCAGGGCGGTGCCCTCGTTCCACGGCACGCGGCGGAGCGTGTCGAGGTCGGGGAACATGGCGAAGTCGCCGTAGCCGTGCTCCCAGGAGGACATGGCGTAGCCGTCGACGGTGTTCATGTCGGCGTCGACGGCCAGCAGGTAGTTGCAGCCCTCGGTGCCGTGCCGGAGCACCTCGTCGAGGAAGAAGCGCGCGGCGAACCGCTTGCCCTGGAGCCGCCCCTGCATGTCGGGGAAGGCCAGGACGACCGTGTCGATCTCACCGCCCGCGACGAGTGCGTGCAGCTCCTCTGCACCGAGCGGGGGCGTGGGGTCTGCCACGGGAGAGCCTCCTCGGGCTTCTTCGGGCTTCTTCGGTCGGCCGGGAGTCATAAGGTATTGCGGAGAACCATTGCTTGGGAAGGGGGCACGGCCGCATGCCGGAGGAAGGGGACGGCGCGCCCGGTGACGCTCTCGCACCGGTGCTGCGGCCGGTGCGCGCGGGCAACGGCTTCGAGGAGGCGCTGGAGCAGATCCTGCAGGTGGTGCGGCTGGGCCTGGTGCCGGGCGGGGAGCGGCTGCCGGCCGAGCGGGTGCTGGCGGAGCGGCTGGGGGTCAGCCGGGTGACGCTGCGCGAGGTGCTGAGGGTGCTCCAGGACCAGGGCCTCGTGGAGTCCCGGCGCGGCAGGTACGGCGGCACGTTCGTGCTGCCCCGGCCGACGGACGCCGACGGGGCCGGGCTGCGGCGGCGGATCGCCGAGGTCGACATCGAGGACGTCCTGCGGTTCCGGGAGGTGCTGGAGGTGGGCGCGGCGGGTCTGTGCGCCGCCCACGGCCTGTCGGACGCGCGGGCGGCGCGGCTCCGCGGGGCGCTGACGGGCACGCGGGACGCCCCGCCGGCCGGGTACCGCCGCCTGGACACCCTGTTCCACCTCACGCTGGCGGAGCTGTCCGGCTCCCCGACGCTGACCGCGCAGTACGCGGCCGTACGGGCGACGCTGAACGACCTGCTGGACCGCATCCCCCTGCTGGTGCGCAATCTGGAGCACTCGCAGCGCCAGCACACCACGCTGGTCGAGGCGGTGCTGGACGGGGACGCGGACGGGGCACGGGAGATCGCGCGCGAGCACTGCGCGGGAACGGCGGCACTGCTGCGGGGTTTCCTGGCGTGACACCCGGGTGACGGGGCAGTGATACCGGCGGCCCGGGCCCGGGGCGCGCCACCCGGGTCGGCGCGGGGCTTCGGTGCAGGTGCGCCGGGCGCGGCGGGTCCGGGCGGGCTTCGGTACGGGACCTGGACGCGAGGAATCGGTGCGGGACTTCGTACACGGGTCCGGTGCGGGGGTCTTGCGTCCCGCCGTCCGCGCCGGGAAGGTATGGGCCCACAAAGGTCTGGAACTGCTCCATTGCCCGCTTCCTCGCCACCGCCCCCTGGGGAGTCACCCCGTGAGCCTTCCGCCACCACCGTCCTCTCCCTCTCCCCCGCCGTCTCCGTCGCCGTCGTCCTCCTCCGCCTCACCGCCGGCCGGGGGCGCGGACCACGGCACCGGCGGTGTGCCGGACGACTATCTGGACCGCAGGAAGCTGCGCCGCGGCAGCGCCGGCTGGCTGCTGCTGACCGGTCTCGGGGTCGCGTACGTCGTGTCCGGCGACTACTCGGGCTGGAACTTCGGCCTGGCCGAAGGCGGCTTCGGCGGCCTGGCGATCGCCATGGTGCTGATGGGCGCCATGTACATCTGCATGGTCTTCGCGCTCGCCGAGCTGTCCTCGATCCTGCCCACCGCCGGCGGTGGCTACGGTTTCGCCCGCCGGGCACTCGGCCCCTGGGGCGGGTTCCTCACCGGCACCGCCATCCTGATCGAGTACGTCCTCGCGCCCGCCGCCATCTCCATCTTCATCGGTGACTACGTCGAGTCGCTGGGCCTGTTCGGCCTCGAGTCCGGCTGGCCGGTCCACCTCGCCTGCTTCGTGATCTTCATCGGCATCCACCTGTGGGGCGTCGGCGAGGCGCTGCGGTTCAGCTTCGTCGTCACCGGGATCGCGGTGGCCGCCCTGATCGTCTTCGCACTGGGCGCGCTGCCCTCGTTCGACGCGTCCTCGCTCGACGACATCCCGGTGGACGCGTCGGCCTTCGGCGCGAACTCCTGGTTGCCGATGGGTCTGCTCGGCATCTGGGCGGCGTTCCCGTTCGGCATGTGGTTCTTCCTGGGCGTCGAGGGCGTACCGCTCGCCGCCGAGGAAACCAGGAACCCCGCCAGGACGCTGCCGAAGGCGATCCGCTGGTCCATGGGCATCCTCGTGGTCCTGGCGGTGGTCACCTTCCTCGCCGCGGCCGGGGCGCGCGGCTCGGCCGCCGTGCAGGACGCGGGCAACCCGCTGGTGGAGGCGCTCCAGCCGGACGGCGAGGCGACCGTGCTCAGCCGGATCGTGAACTACGCCGGGCTCGCCGGCCTGGTGGCGTCGTTCTTCTCGCTGATCTACGCCGGGTCCCGCCAGTTGTTCGCGCTGTCCCGTGCGGGCTATCTGCCGAAGTTCCTGTCCCTCACCAGCCGCCGCAAGGCGCCGTACCTCGGGCTGCTGGTGCCCGGCGCGATCGGCTTCGCGCTGGCCGCCGGCACGGGCAACGGAGCGCGCATGCTGAACGTCGCCGTCTTCGGCGCGACCATCTCGTACGCGCTGATGTCCCTGTCGCACATCGTGCTGCGCCGCCGCGAACCGGAGCTGCCGCGGCCGTACCGTACGCCGGGCGGGGTGCTGACCTCGTCGGTCGCGCTGGTGCTCGCCTGTGCGGCGCTGGTGGCGACCTTCCTGGTGGATGTGACGGCGGCGTTCATCGCGCTGGCGGTGTACATCGTGGCCGTGGCGTACTTCGGCCTGTACAGCCGCAGGCATCTGGTGGCGAAGGCGCCGGAGGAGGAGTTCGCGGCGCTGGCGGCGGCCGAGGCGGAGTTGTCCCGGGACTGACCGGACCGGCAGCGGAGACGGAGGAGCGGAGCATGACGGCCAGGCCGCTGATCGGCATCAGCGCGTACGAGGAGTCCGGGGTCCGGTGGGGCGCGTGGCAGATGGACGCCGCGCTGCTGCCCATCGGGTATCCGCGGCTCGTGCAGCGGGCGGGCGGGCTGGCCGCGATGCTCCCGCCGGACGCGCCCGGGCGGGCCGCGGCGACGGTGGCCCGGCTCGACGGGCTGGTCGTCGCGGGCGGTCCCGACGTGGAGCCGGCCCGCTACGGCGCCGAGCCCGACCCGCGCACCGGGCCGCCCGACCGCGCCCGGGACACCTGGGAGCTCGCCCTGATCCGGGCGGCGCTGGACCGCAGCGTTCCGCTGCTCGGGATCTGCCGGGGCCTGCAGTTGCTGAACGTCGCCCTGGGCGGCACCCTCGTCCAGCACCTCGACGGCCACCGGGGGGTGCCGGGGGTCTTCGGCCGGCACCCGGTCGAGCCGGTGCCGGGCACGCGGTACGCCGACGCCGTCCCGGAGGAGACGTCCGTACCGACCTTCCACCACCAGGCGGTGGACCGCCTCGGCGAGGGCCTGATCCCGTCGGCGTACGCGGCGGACGGGACCGTGGAGGCGGTCGAACTCCCGACGGGCGCGTGGGTCCTGGGCGTGCAGTGGCATCCGGAGATGGACGAGGACCTGCGGGTCGTACGCCGTCTGGTCCAGGCGGCCGCCCCACCGTGACCCACGGTGCCACCCCACCGTGAGTGACCCGCCCGCACCGCACCCGGCGCGCCGGGCGCCAGGTCCTCAGCCTCGGGTCAGGGTCAGCAGGTCGCGGGCCGGGCCCGTGGGGCGGTGGCCGGTGGGCCAGACCGCGCGCAGGTCGCGGGCCAGGGCGATGCCGTCCACGGGGACACGGATGAGGCGGCGCATCGCCAGCTCCTCCCCCACGGCCAGTTCGCTGAGGACGGCCGGGCCCGCGCCGCTCACCGCGGCGGCCTTCACCGCGGTCGTGGAGGACAGTTCGATCAGCGGGCGGGCCAGGCCGCCCAGTGCGGTGTCCAGGACCTGCCGGGTGCCGGAGCCCTCCTCGCGCAGGATGAGCGGGGTGCTCGCCAGCTCCTCGGCGGCGAGCGGGCGACGGCGGCGGGCCCAGGCATGGGACGGCGCCGTCACCACGATCAGCCGGTCGTGGGCGATCACCACGGAGTCCAGGCCCGTCGGCACGGTCAGCCCCTCCACGAAGCCCATGTCCGCCTCACCCTCGAGCAGCCGCTCCGCGACCGTCGCGGAGTTCCCGGCCAGCAGGGACACCGCCGTGTCCGGCCGCTGCGCGCGCAGCGCGAGCAGCCAGCCCGGCAGCAGGTACTCGGCGATCGTCATGCTCGCCGCCACCCGCAGCCGTGAGTCCCGGCGGTCCCGCAGTGCCTGCGCGCCGGCGTCGAAGGCCTCCGCGGCCTCCACGACCCGCCGTGCCCAGTCGGTGACGAGCGCTCCGGCGTCGGTCAGGCGCGATCCGCGCGGTGAGCGGTCCACCAGCGCCACGCCGAGCTGCCGCTCCATGGACCGGACCCGGCTGCTGGCCGCGGGCTGGGTGATGCCCAGCTCGCGCGCCGCGCCGCCCAGGCTCCCGACCCGCGCCACCGCCAGCAGCAGTTCCAGCGCCCCGAGGTCCGGCACCCGGTGGGCCAGGGTCCCCGTGGTCACAGGCCGCTGTCCCGCGTGGCCGTCCGTCGTACTCATCACGCCAGCCTATGTCGCGCGGTGCTGCCGGCGGCCTGCCGCTCGCAGTTCCCGGGGCAGCACCGCCGCCGCCCCGGCCGGCGACGCCCCGTACCGGGTGGGGTGCCGGCCGCCGGGGCAGGGCGCGGGGCAGCCGGGGCAGGGGTATACGGGCCGTCGGCGGCGGTGAGACGGTACGGCTCGTCGGGCGGCGCGACGCGGTCCGGGGCCGCCGAGGGGGACGATCCGCACGGAACTCACCGGTGGGGCTTGTCCCGGACCGCCTCGATGTGCTCGGCGACGGCGACGACGATCAGCCGGGTCTCCGCGACCGTGGCCCGCCACCGGTGCCGGACGCCTCCGGTGAGGTACAGGGTGTCGCCGCGGCCGAGGCGGTAGGCGCGGCCTTCCGCCTCGATCTCCACGGCGCCGTCCGCCACGTACATCAACTGGTCGTTGCGGAACTGGAATTCGCGCCCGGCGTCGTGGTCGCCGGTGAACTCGGAGGCGTGCATCTGGTGATGGCCCCGCACCAGGGACCGGACACGGGGGCCCGGCAACTGCTCGGTGCCCTCCGCGCGGACGACGTCGACACTGCATGCCGGGTCGGCGGCGGCGAGGAGTTCCACGGCGGTGGTGCGCAGGGCGTCGGCGACCTTCTCCAGGGAACTCCGGCTGGGGCGCGCGCGCTCGTTCTCGATCTGGCTCAGGAACGGGACCGACAGGCCGCTGCGCTGGGCCACGACGGCAAGCGTGAGATCGAGCGCACGGCGACGCCGCCGCACGGCCGCGCCCACGCGCAGTGGCTGTTCTTTGTGGTCACCCATCGCTTCGGCTCCCTCCTTCGCCCGTCGTCCCGTGCCTGTGCCCGCATCCGCGCCCCGTGGTCCCGGCGCACTTCGCCTGTGGAGTTGTCTGCACCCTACGCATGTTCGGCACACCGTTTCAGGCGCCTGTCACGTCGTCGTCCTGTGCGATCGCGCACAACCCCACAGTTCACGCCAGCCGATGCGCGGGCCCTCCGGTCGGATGCGCGCAGGACGCAGGGTGTTTCCGCCATTGTCCCCCGAAGAGGGGCGGGAGGTCACGGCGAAGGCCCGGAGGTCCGGGAAGGGCATGGCGCTGCGTGATTGGCCGGATTCCCACCGTGTTCCCGTTCGGTTGTGCGTCCGTTGTGGCGCTGCGCCCGTTGTGGAGCGCGCGCCCCGTCCGGTCGGTGCGTACATGCCCCGAGGGGCGGGGGCGGGCCCCCCGGGTGGGTGGGGGGGGGGGCCGGCCCGGCGGGCACGAGGGGGGGCGCGTGGAACCCCGGGGACCGGGGGTTGACCGCGGGGTCTACCGCGGGCAA
>NZ_JBHXQZ010000008.1:0-111535 GCF_042717095.1 Streptomyces sp. NPDC058632
GCCGAACGCACCGGACCCCACTCGCCCCGGCCGGACGGACACCGCCGACCGCCTCCCGACCCGATCCGCCGGACAGGCCCTAGGAGGCGATCCCCTCGGGGATCGCCTCCTTGACGGCGGGGGCGAGGTCGATCAGCACGCCCGTGCTGTCGCGTCCGTCGGTCACCCTGACCTCGACATAGGCCTCACGGCTCGCGGTCGTGAAGCGGTGCGTCCCGTCGTCCTGCTGTTCCATGAGCCAGTTGACGCCGTCGACGCCCCCCGCCATCGCCTCCGGGTCGTTGCCTCCCGCCACTTTGGGATCCACCATCTTCGGCGGTTGCCCCACACCGCACCGCAGTATGATCGCCTCGCCGCCCCAGCCCGCGGTCAGTGCGGACGCGGGTTCGGGATCGTCGCGATTCTCGCCGTCCACCCTCGCCGGCAGGACCTCGTCCAGGTCCTGGCACAGCGTGGTGACCTTCGCGTCCGGGCTGGGAACCGCCGCCGACGCGCTGTCGTCTGCTGAGGAGCAACCCGCGGCGGTGATCAGCAGGGCGAGGGCGGGCAGGACGGCGTGGCGGTGACGGAAGGAGCTCACCGCCACAGGGTAGACGGGGGCTACAGATGGACGACCGGGCAGGTCAGGGTGCGGGTGATGCCGTCCACCTGCTGCACCTTCGCGACCACCATGCGACCCAGGTCGTCGACGGTGTCGGCTTGAGCGCGCACGATGACGTCATAGGGTCCGGTCACGTCCTCGGCCTGGACGACTCCAGGAATCTTGCCGATCAGATCGGCGACGGTCGACGCCTTGCCGACCTCTGTCTGGATCAGGATGTACGCCTGTACCACGGAACCTCCAGAGCGGCCACGAGGATCATGTGGGGAAAAGGAACGCCACGGTATCGCGTTGCCGCTCGTCGCGGGGAGACCTGCGGGAACCGGGCCTCGCGCGCCGGAGCACGGACTGGACACAAGGTGACGGTCACTTCGACCGTAGCGAGGGCAGAAACGACTCGCGACCGGGAACGGAACCGGGAACGAACCGGGACAGAAGGGGAGCTGGGGACATGAAGGGCACGGTTGGTGAGCTCGGGGAGTTCGGGCTCATCAGGGAGCTCACCTCCCGTCTCACCACCACCCCGGCGGTCCGGATCGGCCCGGGCGACGACGCCGCCGTGGTCGCCGCACCCGACCGCAGGGTCGTGGCCAGTAGTGACGTCCTGCTCGAGGGCAGGCACTTCCGCCGCGACTGGTCCACCGCCTACGACGTCGGCCGCAAGGCCGCCGCGCAGAACCTCGCGGACATCGCCGCCATGGGGGCCGTGCCGACCGCGCTGCTGCTCGCGCTGGTCGTCCCGGCCGAACTGCCGGTGACCTGGCCCTCCGAGCTGATGGACGGCCTGCGCGACGAGTGCCAGGTGGCGGGCGCCGCGGTGGTCGGTGGAGACGTCGTACGCGGCGACACGATCATGGTCGCGATCACCGCGCTCGGTGACCTGCGCAACCAGGAGCCGGTGACCCGGGGCGGCGCACAGCCCGGCGACCTCGTCGCGGTGACCGGCTGGCTCGGCTGGTCCGCGGCCGGGTACGCGGTGCTCTCGCGCGGCTTCCGCTCGCCGCGCGCCTTCGTCGAGGCACACCGCCGGCCCGAACCGCCGTACCACGCGGGTCCCGCCGCGGCCGGGCTGGGCGCGACCGCGATGTGCGACGTGAGCGACGGACTGATCGCCGACCTCGGGCACATCGCCGAGGCCAGCAAGGTCCGCATCGACATCCGCTCCGGGGCGGTCGACATCCCCTCGCAGATGAACGACATCGGGCAGGCCGTCGGCGTCGACCCCATGCAGTGGGTGCTGACCGGGGGAGAGGACCACGCGATCGTGGCCACCTTCCCGCCGGACGTGAAGCTGCCCGCCCGCTGGAAGGTGATAGGCGAGGTCCTCAACCTCTCGGCGCTGCCCCAGGTGACGGTCGACGGGGCGCCCTGGACCGCCCAGGGCGGCTGGGACCACTTCGCGGACCTCGAGTCATGAGCGCCGGGAGCGTGGAAGGAGCCGGAGGCGCCGGGGCCGTGCCGCCGCGGGTGCTGACGGTCGCCGGCTCGGACTCCGGCGGGGGCGCGGGCATCCAGGCCGACCTGAAGACGATGCTCGCGCTGGGTACCCATGGCATGAGCGTGATCACCGCGGTCACCGCGCAGAACTCCCTCGGCGTGCAGGGCGCCTGGCCGCTGCCGGTGGAGGCGGTACGGGCCCAGTACCGCAGCGTCGTCGACGACATCGGGGTCCAGGCCGTCAAGACCGGCATGCTCGCCTCCGCCGAACTCGTGGAGGCGGTGGCCGGCCTGCTCGCCGGGAGCCGGGCGCCGGTGGTCGTCGACCCGGTGGGGGTCTCCAAGCACGGGGACACGCTGCTGGCGTCCTCCGCGCTCGACTCCGTACGGACGAAGCTGCTGCCGCTCGCGACCGTGGCCACGCCGAACCTGGACGAAGTGACCCAGCTCACCGGTGTGCGGGCACGGTCGGAACGGGACTTCCGCCGGGCCGCGGAAGCGGTGCTGGCGTTCGGGCCGCGGTGGGTAGTGATCAAGGGCGGCCATCTCGCCGGCGACTCGGGCGACGCCGTCGACCTGCTCACGGACGGTTCGCGGGAGCACTGGCTGCGCGCCCCGAGGTACGACAACCGGCATACCCACGGCACGGGCTGCACCCTCGCCTCGGCGATCGCCGCGCAACTGGCGAAGGGGCAGTCGGTGCCTCAGGCGGTGACTGCCGCCAAGGAGTACGTCACGGGGGCGATCGCGGCCGGGTTCGGGCTGGGCGCCGGGATCGGACCGGTGGACCACGGGTGGGCGCTCGGGCGGGGGGCCGGGCGGGGGGCCGGCGTCAAGTCCGGGACCGGTCCTGCGTCCGACGGGGGCTGAGGCCGGACTCAGGGCCGAAAACGCCCGAGCGGGCACGGCAAAAAGCCGGTCCACCTCGGGTGGACCGGCTCAGTGCGGTGAACCAGCTGTGGCCGCGCGCTCAGCGAGAGCGTCAGCGCGAGACCTTGCCGGCCTTGATGCACGAGGTGCAAGCGTTCACGCGCTTCGGCGTCCCGCCCACCACGGTACGCACACGCTGGATGTTCGGGTTCCAGCGACGGGGCGTACGGCGGTGAGAGTGCGAGATGTTGTTGCCGAAGCCCGGCCCCTTGCCACAGACGTCGCAGTTGGCAGCCACGGGTCACTCCAAAGACTTCAGATGCACTTACGGTTGATCCCGGCATGCCGGGATCAGGAACGTCGGAACTCGAGGAGCTCTTGGGAATCTGAGTGGCTCTGCCAGGGAGAGGCCCGATTCGGATCGGGCAACCGGAGCAGCATACAACGGGTGAACCAGGAGAACGAAACCGGCCTGGCAGCTCAGGGGCCCGCCCGGCCCGCTTCCGCCGGCCGGCCCCCCAAGGTCTACGCTGCGTGCCACGTCCAGCAGCTCTAAGGAGGCGCAGGTGGCGCAGGTGCCGCAGACATTCTTCGATGCTCTCGCGGTGCGCGCCTGGTGCGGACTCGCGCTCGACGCCCTGGGGCGCGCGCGCGAGGAGATCGACGCGATCAACGTCTACCCCGTGGCGGACGGGGACACCGGGACGAATCTCTATCTGACGGTCGAGTCCGCGGCCACGGCCGTCGAGGCGGTGTTCGCGGGGTACGAGGCGGACGGGCCCGAGGGGCCCACGCTGGCGGACGCGGCGCGCGCGATGGCGCACGGGGCGCTGATCGGCGCCCGCGGCAACTCCGGGACGATCCTGGCGCAGCTGCTGCGCGGAATGGCACAGGTGCTGGCCGGGGAGGCGGCGGCCCACGCCGACGGTCAGGGCCTGCGGCGTGCCCTGCGGACCGCGGCCGACTCCGCGCGCCGGGCCGTGGCCCACCCCGTCGAAGGCACCGTGCTCACCGTCGCCACGGCCGCCGCCGACGCGGCCGACGCGGCCGGCGGTGCGCAGGGCGACTGCGGGGAGGTGGCGCGGGCGGCCTACGACGGCGCCCGCACGGCCCTCGCCGCGACGCCCGGCCAGCTGGCCGTGCTCCAGCGGGCGGGCGTGGTGGACGCGGGCGGCAAGGGGCTGGTGGCGGTGCTGGCGGCCCTGGTGGAGACGTTCACGGGAGAGACGCCGAGAGGGACCGGGCCCGGGGCGTACGGCAGCGGGGCCGGGACGCACGCGCGCGTGGAGCACGACGAACCCGCCGGGGCCGCACGTCCCGCCGGAACCACGCCTCCCGCCGGGTGCGCCGACGGCGGGGGAGCGGTGGAGGTCACGGCCACCGGGCCCGCGTTCGAGGTGATCTACCTCCTGGAGGCCGAGGACGCGGCCGTGGAGCGGTTGCGGCAGCGGCTCGACGTCCTCGGGGACTCACTCGTCGTGGTCGGCGGCGACGGACTGTGGAACGTCCACGTCCATGTCGACGACGCCGGAGCCGCCGTGGAGGCGGGGGTCGAGGCAGGGCGCCCGCACCGTATCCGGATCACGCACTTCGGCGCCGGTGACGCCCACGCCCCCGGTGCCGGCCGCCCGCCCGTGGAGCGCGTCGCGCGGGCCGTGGTGGCCGTGGTGCCCGGCGAAGGGCTGGCCGGCCTGTACACCGGGGCCGGGGCGACCACGGTGCTGGCCCGCCCCGGCGAGCCGCCCGCGAGCGGTGAGCTGGTCGACGCCGTACGGCGGGCCCACGCGCACGAGGTGGTGCTGCTGCCCAACGACGCCGAGCTGCGCCACACCGCCGCGGCGGCGGCCGAACAGGCCCGCGCCGACGGGCTCAGGGTGGCCCTCATCCCCACCCGTTCCGCGGTCCAGGGCATCGCGGCGCTCGCGGTGCACGAGCCGGAGCGCCGCTTCGACGAGGACGTGGTGGCGATGACCTCGGCGGCGGGCGCGACCCGGTACGCCGAGATCGCCGTCGCCGAACGGCAGTCCTGGACCATGGCGGGCATCTGCCAGGCCGGCGACGTCCTCGGCCTCATCGACGGCGACGTGGCCGTGATCGGCGACGACGTCACCGCCACCGCCACCGCCGTCCTGGACCGCATGCTCTCCGCCGGCGGCGAGATGGTCACCCTGGTCCTCGGCGACGGGACCCCCCACACCGTCGCCACCCACCTGGAGACCCACGTCCGCGAGGGCTACCTGGCCGTCGACACGGTCCTCTACCAGGGCGGCAGACAGGGCGCCCTGCTCCTCATCGGGGTGGAGTGAGGACGGTTCCCCAGCGGGCGGCGCACGCCGTGTCGTTGCCGGTTGCCGACTTCTGCTCCGCGGCCGTCGTTCGGCGGGCTCAGTTCTCCGCCGGTTCCCGCTTCTCCTGCGTGACGGTGCTCAGGAGGTGTTCCGCCCGGGCGCGCAGGGCCTGGGCCGTCCCGTCCTCCTCGGGGGCGTTCCCGTGGGCGGTCAGGACGGCACGCGCGCGTGCCGTCGCGGCGGCGGGGCGGCCCAGGTCGGCCTCCAGCCGGGCCGCGGCCAGTTCGGCCCGGGAACGGTCCTCAAGGGTGTCCGGGCCCAGCGGGGCGAACGTGGCGATCGCCCGGTCCAGCGCGGTCACCGCCTCCTCGAGCAGGTCCTTCTTGTCGTCGTCAGTGGCCCCGTCGCCCGCCCGCACCAGCAGGTTCGCGAACTGCCAGTGGGTGTGGCCGAGTTCGGCGGTGAGATGCACGCGGGTCTCGTCGTCCGGGGCCGCGGCCACCGCCGCCCCGCATTCCTCGACCGCGTCCGTCATCAGCGCGCGCGCCCCGTCGGGATCGGCCTTCGCACGCAGCAGGAGCCACGCGCGGGCGCGCAACGAGCGCACCAGGCCGGGGACGTCGCCGACCGTGCGCCACAGCTCGCCCGCACGGGCGAAGGCCCGCTCCGCCTCCTCGGACAGGCCCGCCTGCTCCAGGCTGGCCGCTGCCAGATGGGCCAGCGTCGCGTGGTCCTGCTGCTCCGGCCAGTGCCGGGCGATCTCGGCGGCCTGCAACCGCCGCTCGGCGGCGGCCCGGTGCTCGCCCAGCTCACCGAGGCAGTCCCCGAGCCACCACAGCGTCTGGACGACCGCCCCGTCCCCGTGCGCACCGGCCGTCACGTCGGGCAAAACGGACTCCAGCACCTCGGCCGCCTCGGCCCACCGTCCGCGCCGCAGCAGGAACCCGCCGAGCTGATGCCGCGCCCAGGCCCCCAGCGTCGCTCCCTCACCCGCCTCGTCGGCCCAGTGCGCCGCCTCCAGGGCGTGGTCCGCGGCCTCCGCCACCCGCCCCAGCCCGCCGGTCACCTCGGCGAGCTGCAGATGAAGCTGCGCCCGCCCGGCCGGCTCCAGATCCGGCCCGCCGTGTTCCAGAGCCGCCCGCAGTGCCCGTTCGGCGCCGTCGACGTCACCGAGATGGTGGGCGAGCTGCGCCAGCCGGGCCTCGTACTCCACCGCGAACCACGGCAGCCCCGCCGCGACGAACGCCTCGGCGGCCCGCGCGGACAGCTCCGCGGCACCCTCCACGTCCCCGGAGTGCCCCGCCAGCTCGCCGAGCATCGCCTGCGCCTCGGCGGCCCGCGCGGCGAGCCGTACGTCCTCGCCGGTGTGCCCCTCCACGAACGCCAGTACCGCGCGTACGGCGGTCACGGCCTCCTCCAGGACGGCGTCCTCACGGTCCTCACCGGCGGCGTGCACCCGCCGGGTCAGGATCCGCGCCCGCGCCATCAGTACCGACGCCGTCTGCCGCAGGCCCGTGCCGCCGGCGGCGTACAGCGCGAGGATCTCCTCGTGCGGTCCGGCCACCGCCGCGAGCGCCTCCTCCCCCCGGCCCGCCAGCGCGTGGACGTACGCCGCACGCGCGCGTGCCGCCAGGGCCTCCCCGGGGTCGCCCGCCTCCGCGTACAGCTCGGCGGCCCGTTCGAAGAGGCCGGTGGCCCCGGGGCCGAGGACCATCGCCTCGTGGTCGGCGATCTCCGCGCGGTCGCGGGGCTCCAGGGTGACGTCGTCCCCCGCCGCCTCGGCCTCCTGCGCGGCGCGCGCCACCGCCGCCCACGCCTCCACGGCGCGCGGCCGCAGGGTGTCCGACATCCGCCGCGCCTCGACCAGCAGCGCGGGCAGCGCACCATCGCCGAAGGACTCCGTGTCCGGTGCCGCCGGCACCCCGGCACCCGGCGCCACGGGCCGTGCCGGGCGCTCGGGCGGCCGTATCGGGGACGCGCCCGAGGGCCGTACGCCGAGCGGCAGCCGGTCCACCAGTGGGCGGCGCGCCATCCGCGCGCGGGCCCGCTCGCTGACGTACTCCGTGCCGTTGCGCTCGTCGAAACGGGCCGCCAGAGCCAGCGCCCGGGTCCGCGCGTGCGGGGCCAGTTCCGCGGCGGTCCAGGTCCGCCCGGCCGGCCCGGGGACCTGGCTGCCGCCCAGGCCGAGCCCGGTCAGCCGGTCCATGAGCAGCGTCACCACGCTCAGGAATTCCAGCTTGCTGCGTGGATGCCCCTCGTCGGTGAAGTAGGCGGGCCGCTCCGCGAGCAGTTCGAGGGCGCGCGCCTCGTTGCCGCTCAGCGCGCAGAACTCCACATGGTCCGCGTACGCGCCGCGCATGCTCTCCATGGGCCGGACCAGCCGGAAACCGCGCAGATGGTGGGCGCGCGCCTCGTCCACGCGGCCCAGCCGCAGCAGCGACAGCAAGGAGGACGCCAGGACCGTGTGCGGTTCGTGGGCGCAGGTGAACTCGCCCTCCAGGACCGGCCGCCACAGCTCGAGAGCCTCCGCGTCCCGCCCGTTCTGCGCCTGCCACCAGCCCTGCCCGTGCAGCTCGCACGCATGGCAGTCGGCCATGGTGTCCCGGTCGGAGGCCAGCCACGCGGCGTACGCCCGCTCGGCCCGCGGCATGTCCCCGACATGCGCGGCCACACTGAACTCGGCGCTGCGCACCGCCCGTTCGGAGTGACCGGCCAGCCGGTAGCGGTGCTCCATCTCGCCGAGCCACTTCTCGACCGAGGCGAGCGGGATGTGCGGCTGGTCGAGCATGCCGGCCGACATCCACTTGAAGACCCAGTGCAGCGAATGCGTCTCGTACGCGTCGAAGTCCTCGGGGCGTTCGTCCCACATGCGCAGCAGCCGTGCGAAGGGGACGAACATCTTCCCCTTCTCCGAGCTGTAGTTGTAGACCTTCAGCTGGTGCCCGAGCGCCTCGATCACGGCGAGCGGGATGTTCAGCTTCTCGGCCTCGAGCAGCAGGTGCTCCGCGCGCGCGTTGCGGGCCGGCCCCTCCGGCTGCTCGGAGTTCTCGCCCATCGCGCGGCGCAGGGAATCGAAATCGGTGATCGAGCTCATCGGCCGGAGCCCTCCGTGGAGTCGTCGTGGGTGGCCCACTCCAGCAGGCCGAGGAACGCCCGGTTGAGCAGCGCCGAGTCGGCCGGCCGCAGCTGCCGCTGCGCCATGAGCAGCGCCTGTCCGTACAGGGACTCGACGGCGGTGCCGATGAGTTCGGTCTCGCCCAGCGAACCGATGCGCCGCACCAGCGGGTTGAGATGGTTGAGCACCAGACGCGCCCGCGGGGCACTGCCGCGCAGCGAGCCGAGAATGCCCGCCCACAGGTCGTCGGCCCCCGACTCCGCCTCGGCGCGCGCCTGTTCGTGCCGGGACTCCCGGTCGTCCAGGTGCAGCGCGGGTACCGACAGCGGGTGGAACGCGCGCAGGACCACGTCGCAGCCCAGCGGATCCAGCCTGGCCCGCGCGGCGGCCAGGAAGCCCGACAGGGCCAGCTCCTCGGCCGGGTCCACCGCGTCCAGATGGGCGGTGACCGTGTCCGCGTCCAGCTCGGCGACCACGGTGCCCGGCCGCACCGCCGGCAGCGCCTCGACCAGCTCGCTGTCGTACGTGTAACCGCCGTTGACCACGCCGATGCCCTGCGCGGACGCGATCGGCGCGACCTGCCGGTACTCCTCGACCGTGCGCGTGAAGTGCACCACCGGGTGCCGCTGCGCGAACTCCTCCAGGGACAGCCGCCCGTCCGTCGTCTCGAACGGCAGCCAGGGCAGCATCGTGCGCAGCATCTCCCGGTCGTGCCGCGCGAGCGCCTTCACACCCAGGTGGTGCACCGACAGGAACGCCGCAAGGCGCTCCGGATCACCGGCGGCCAGCCCGGTCAGCCAGCCGCGGATCCGCTCGCCCAGCGCCTCGCGGACCCCGGCCAGCGTCTCGTCCTCGTACAGCGACTCGCGCGAGGCCGTGGGGCGCAGACTGTCCGTGTCCAGGACGCAGCGCACGAAGAACGCCCAGTCGGGCAGCAGCTGTTCGGCCCGCTCGGTCAGCAGCATGCCCTTCAGGTGCACGCGGTGCCCCGCGCGCTGGGCCGGGCTGACCGCCGACGGCAGCACGTACGCCACTCCGCGCACCCCGGCCAGCGGCACGTCCAGGTCGACGGAGTCCAGCGGGGTGAAGCCGAACAGGTCGTGACAGTGCCGGGCCAGCGCCACCCTGCGGGCGGCGGGGCTCGGATACGCGCGGTCCCAGGGCGCGGGCAGCTCGGTGACCGCCTCCTTGCCCACCCGTACGTCGTACGGCAGCAGCGAGCCGAAGTCCCGGGCCAGCGACAGCACCCGCTCCTCGGCCAGCCACTCGGCGGACCCGGTCCGCGCCACCAGGTGCACGGTGGTGCCCGGCTCGGGCCGCGCCTCGTCGGGCAGCGTGCGCACGGTGTACGAACCGTCGTCGCGCGCGGTCCACTCCACGGGCGGCGTGTCCGGCGTCCGCGCACTGCGGCTGACGACGCGGATCCGCTCGGCCACCACGAAGCAGGCGAGCAGCCCGATGCCGAACTGCCCGAGGAAGTCGGAGCGGGCCTCCTGCAGGCCCTCGGCGCGCTTGGAACTGCGCCCGATGGTGGCGAGCAGGTTGTGCACGTCCGCCTCGGTGAGGCCGACGCCGGTGTCCTCCACCCGCAGCCCGCCCGCCTCCACGGACAGCCGCACGTGTGCCGGGGCGTCCGGGTCCTCGGCACGGCGGGCGGTGATGGCGTCCACCGCGTTCTGCAGCAGCTCGCGCAGATAGACCTTGGGACTGGAGTAGAGGTGGTGGGAGAGCAGGTCCACCAGGCCGCGGAGATCGACCTGGAACGTGTGAGGCGGCTGAGGTGAGCCGGATGCCTGAGGTGCCTGGGATGCCTGAGAGATCTGGGAGTCCATCGTCACAGCGCCGGTGGGGGGCTCTTGACGGCGCGGGGTCGGGCGGTCCCGGTGAGGCGGTGACCGCGGGGATGGCCGGGGCGTTGGCGCGTCATCCTAGAGCCCGGAAGACTCCGCTGACCAGGAAATTCCCGATCTGCTGGAAGGCGTCGCGGCACCGGTGTTCCCGCTTTGTCAGTGCGGTGGTGTGCAATGGATCCCGTGCCCGCACTGCAAGAACCGCTGCAAGAACCGTCGCGAGAACCACTGCAACAGCCGCTGAAGTCGGTGCTCGGTCCGCCCACCGCGAAGGTGATGGCCGAGCACCTCGGCCTGCACACGGTCGGTGACCTCCTCCACCACTATCCCCGTCGCTACGAGGAGCGCGGCCAGCTCACCCACCTCGCCGACCTCCCCATGGACGAGCACGTCACCGTGGTCGCCCAGGTCGCCGACGCGCGCCTGCACACCTTCGCCTCCGCCAAGGCCCCGCGCGGCAAGGGCCAGCGCCTCGAGGTCACCATCACGGACGGCAGCGGCAGGCTCCAACTGGTCTTCTTCGGCCACGGTGTCCACAAGCCGCACAAGGAACTCCTGCCGGGCACCCGCGCGATGTTCGCCGGCAAGGTCTCCGTCTTCAACCGCCGCCTCCAACTCGCCCATCCCGCGTACGAGCTGCTGCGGGGCGACCCGGAGGAGAGCGTCGAGACCTGGGCCGGCTCACTCATCCCGATCTACCCCGCCACCGCCAAACTGGAGTCCTGGAAGATCGGCAAGGCGCTCCAGACCGTCCTGCCCCGTGCCCAGGACGCCGTGGACCCCCTCCCCGGACCGCTGCGCGAGGGACGCGGCCTGGTCCCGCTCCCCGAGGCCCTGCTGAAGATCCACCGCCCGCACACCAGGGCCGACATCGAGGACGCCCGCGCCCGCCTCAAATGGGACGAGGCCTTCGTCCTCCAGGTCGCCCTCGCCCGACGCCGCCACGCCGACGGCCTGCTCCCCGCCGTCGCCCGCCGACCGCGGCCCGACGGCCTGCTCGCCGCCTTCGACGACCGGCTTCCCTTCACGCTCACCGACGGCCAGCGGAAGGTCTCCGAGGAGATCTTCGACGACCTCGGCACCGAACACCCGATGCACCGGCTGCTCCAGGGCGAGGTCGGCAGTGGAAAGACCCTGGTCGCCCTGCGCGCCATGCTCGCCGTCGTCGACGCCGGGGGGCAGGCGGCCATGCTGGCGCCCACCGAGGTGCTCGCCCAGCAGCACCACCGCTCGGTCACCGAGATGATGGGAGAGCTCGCCGAGGGCGGCATGCTGGGCGGGGCGGAGAACGCCACCAAGGTGGTGCTGCTCACCGGCTCCATGGGCGCGGCCGCCCGCCGTCAGGCCCTGCTCGACCTGGTCACCGGCGAGGCCGGCCTGGTCATCGGCACGCACGCGCTGATCGAGGACAAGGTCCAGTTCCACGACCTGGGCCTGGTCGTCGTCGACGAGCAGCACCGGTTCGGCGTCGAACAGCGCGACGCCCTGCGCGGCAAGGGCAAACAGCCCCCGCACCTGCTCGTCATGACCGCCACGCCCATTCCGCGCACCGTCGCGATGACGGTCTTCGGCGACCTGGAGACCTCCGTCCTCGACCAGCTCCCGGCCGGCCGCTCACCCATCGCCAGCCATGTCGTCCCGGCCGCCGACAAACCCCACTTCCTGGCCCGCGCCTGGGAACGGGTCCGCGAGGAGGTCGGCAACGGCCACCAGGCGTACGTGGTCTGCCCGCGCATCGGGGACGAGGAGGACGACCCGAAGAAGGCCGGGAAGAAGAAGCCCGCGCCGCCCGAGGACGACGCGGAGAAGCGTCCGCCGCTCGCCGTCCTCGACGTCGCCGACCACCTGGCGAAGGGCCCGCTGAGCGGCCTGGGCGTGGAGGTCCTGCACGGCAGGATGCAGCCCGACGACAAGGACGCCGTCATGCGCCGCTTCGCCGCCGGCGAGACCGACGTCCTGGTCGCCACCACCGTCATCGAGGTCGGTGTCAACGTTCCCAACGCCACCGTCATGGTGATCACGGACGCGGACCGCTTCGGTGTCTCCCAGCTCCACCAGCTGCGCGGCCGGGTCGGCCGCGGCTCGGCCCCCGGCCTGTGCCTGCTCGTCACCGAGATGCCCGAGGCCAGCCCCGCCCGGCAGCGGCTCGGCGCGGTCGCCGGCACCCTCGACGGCTTCGAGCTGTCCCGCCTCGACCTCGAACAGCGCCGTGAGGGCGACGTCCTGGGCCAGGCCCAGTCCGGCACCCGTTCCAGCCTGCGCATGCTCGCCGTCATCGACGACGAGGAGATCATCGCCGAGGCCCGCGAGGAGGCCACCGCGGTCGTCGCCGCCGACCCCGAACTGGAGCGTCTGCCGGGACTGCGCACCGCGCTCGCGGCTCTGCTGGACGAGGAGAGGGAGCAGTACCTGGAGAAGGGCTGACAGACTGGGACGGCCGGCCTCCGGGCACCGGCCGGCACACCACCGGCGGGCACACCGGCAGGAACCAAGGACGACCAAGGACAAGGACGAGGACATGACCCGCGTGATCGCCGGCCGGGCCGGCGGACGCCGCCTGGGCGTACCGCCGGGCAACGGCACCCGCCCCACCTCCGACCGGGCGCGCGAAGGCCTGTTCTCCACCTGGCAGGCCCTCCTCGGAGGTTCGCTGCACGGCGAGCGCGTCCTCGACCTGTACGCCGGTTCCGGCGCCGTCGGCCTGGAGGCCCTGTCCCGGGGAGCGGGGCACACCCTCCTCGTCGAGGCCGACGCCCGGGCCGTCCGCACCGTCCGGGACAACGTCAGGGCACTCGGGCTGCCCGGCGCCGAGGTCAGGCCGGGCAAAGCGGAACAGATCATCCGCACGTCCGCGCCGGCCGAACCGTACGGCATCGTCTTCCTCGACCCCCCGTACGCCGTCTCCGACGACGATCTCCGCGAGATCCTGCTCACACTCCGCACCGGGGGCTGGCTCGCCGACGAAGCCCTCGTCACCGTGGAGCGCAGCACCAGAGGAGGGGAGTTCGCGTGGCCGCCCGGCTTCGAAGCGCTCCGGTCCCGTCGATACGGCGAGGGAACGTTTTGGTACGGTCGCGCCGCCGCTCCGTGCGAAGACGCACGATGACCGGACCGGAGAGCGAGGGATCACCAGTGCGCCGCGCCGTCTGTCCCGGGTCGTTCGACCCGATCACCAACGGACATCTCGACATCATCGCCCGAGCCTCGAGCCTCTACGACGAGGTCTACGTCGCGGTGATGATCAACCAGTCCAAGAAGGGCCTCTTCGAGGTCGAGGAGCGGATCGACCTGATCGGACGGGTCACCGCCGAGTACGGGAACGTCCGGGTCGAGGCCTTCCACGGCCTGCTCGTCGACTTCTGCAAGCAGCGCGACATCCCCGCGATCGTCAAGGGCCTGCGCGCGGTCAGCGACTTCGACTACGAGCTGCAGATGGCCCAGATGAACAACGGCCTCTCGGGCGTGGAGACCCTCTTCATCCCCACCAACCCCACCTACAGCTTCCTGTCGTCCTCCCTGGTCAAGGAGGTCGCCGCCTGGGGCGGCGACGTCTCCCACCTGGTGCCCCCGGAGGTCCTCTCCGTCCTCTCCGAACGCCTCCGCAAGGACTGAGAGCCGCCCGCGTGCCGCCCGCGCGGAATCCGAGCGCGCGACGGTGCCGGGCAGGCCCGAGGCCCGGGGGCGGGCCGGCCTCCGGGCAATTCGCCGGGCGGTGTTCCCCATCCGCCCCAGGGCCGTACAGTCGTTGCGTCCGTCTCCAACACAGCTGTAGAGAGTGGCGAGCACACGGTGGACGTGCAGAAGAAGCTGGACGAGATCGTCGACCTGGTCTCCGGAGCCCGGTCGATGCCCATGTCGGCCTCGTGCGTGGTCAATCGCGCCGAACTGCTCTCGATGCTCGAAGAGGTGCGCGCGGCGCTGCCCGACTCCCTCGCCCAGGCCCAGGAACTCATCGGCGGTCGTGAGCAGATGGTCGAGCAGGCCCGCCAGGAGGCCGAACGGATCATCGAGGGCGCGCACGCCGAGCGCGGCTCCCTGATCTCCGGCACCGAGGTCGCCCGCCGCTCCCAGTCCGAGGCCGACCGGATTCTCACCGAGGCCCGCAAGGAGGCCGAAGAGGTCCGCGCCGAGGCCGACGACTACGTCGACTCCAAGCTCGCCAACTTCGAGGTCGTCCTCACCAAGACCCTCGGCTCCGTCGGCCGCGGCCGCGAGAAGCTGCTCGGTACCGGCCCCGGGCTCGACGAGCAGGGCTTCGAGGACGAGG
Source organism: Streptomyces sp. NPDC058632 (assembly GCF_042717095.1). Lineage (NCBI taxonomy): Bacteria > Bacillati > Actinomycetota > Actinomycetes > Kitasatosporales > Streptomycetaceae > Streptomyces > Streptomyces sp. NPDC058632. The sequence goes on from NZ_JBHXQZ010000008.1 coordinate 14,429, forward strand.
ACGCACCCGAGCGCAGCCACGACCCGGAGACCCTGCGCCGCAGTGCCGACGCATACGTCGACGTCAAGCTCGGCGCCTTCGAGGCGGTCCTCGCCAAGACCCTGGAGGCGGTCGGCCGGGGCCGCCAGACCCTGCACGGCCGGCTCGCCAGCGACGACCTCGGCGCCCTCGCGGAGGACATGACGACGGTCCAGCACTCCAGCGACGCCGACTACCTCGCCGACCTCGCGGCCATGTCGGACGCCCCGGCCCAGCGGCCCGCCCGGCCCCGGCCGACCGTGCCCGACCAGCCCCCGCACGCCCCGCAGGTCGCGCAGCAGGACTATGCCCAGCAGCAACAGCCGTACGGCTACGAGCAGCAGAACCAGCAGCCCGATCCGTACGGCGGCTACCAGCAGCAGTACGGCGGCGGGCAGGACCCGTACGGCTACCCGCAGCAGGCCGACCCGTACGCCGACTACCAGGGCTACGAGACGCCGCAGCAGCCGGCCTACGACCCCGGCCAGGACCGGCAGGGCTACGCCCCGCAGCAGCAGAACCCGGCCGCCCTCGACGAGACCAGCCTCTTCGACACCAGCATGATCAGCGCCGAGCAGCTGCGCGCCTACGAACAGGGCCGCGGCCACGGCTGACCGCCCGGCCACGGCCCGGCCGGCGCCGCCCGGCTTCCGGCCCCACGGCTGTCACCGGCCCGGATTGGGACGAGAGCCGAAGGTCCAGTATCCTGGCTCATCGGTCGTGTGTGCGCTGCGCTGACTTCGCAGACGTCCACGATCCACGCTGCCCGGGACACAAGGGGGCAGCGTATCCCCGAGCTCGAAGATCGAAAGCAGGAATGGTTCTGAACGCCCGTCTCGACCACCGCAATCCCCTCGTGTTCGACACACACGAGCTGGGACGGAGGCCGGGCGCGCTGCAGCGCCTGACCCGCTCGATCGAGGCGCCCAGGGACCTCGGGATCAAGGGAGTCATCGGAGTGCCGGAAGGCGCCCCGGTGGAGCTCGAACTCCGGCTCGAGTCGGTCATGGAAGGTGTGCTCGTCACCGGCACCGCCCGTGCGACGGCCGAGGGGGAGTGCGTAAGGTGTCTGGAGCCGCTCGAGCAGGAGCTCGTCGCGGAATACCAGGAGATGTTCTCGTACCCTGACGCCGACGACCGGGGCCGCGTGAAAGCGGAACCGGGCGACGACGCCGAGGACGACGAGGACAGGCTTCGCCTCGAGGACGGCATGTTCGACCTCGAGTCCGTGCTGCGCGATGCGGTGGTGCTCGCACTGCCGATGCAGCCGGTGTGCCAGGACGACTGCCCCGGTCTGTGCTCCGAATGCGGAGCCCGGCTCGCGGACGACCCGGACCACCACCACGACGCCGTCGACATCCGTTGGGCGGCACTGCAGGGACTCGCCGGTTCACTCGAAGATGGCGAGAAGGACGAGATGAGCGGCGCCGAACCGGGCGTCGACGAGAAGCAGGAGAAGTAGCCGTGGCTGTTCCGAAGCGGAAGATGTCGCGCAGCAACACGCGCCACCGCCGGTCGCAGTGGAAGGCTGCGGTCCCCACCCTGGTTGCGTGCGAGCGCTGCCACGAGCCCAAGCAGCAGCACATCGCGTGCCCGTCTTGCGGCACCTACAACAAGCGCCAGGTCCTCGAGGTCTGAGCGGCTGGTGAGAGGCACTGTGTCCACGCCCAAGAAGCAGTCGCCCCGTGTGAGCGGGAGCGGATCGGCGGACAACAACCAGGCCTCGTCCCACACGCTTCTGGAAGGGCGGCTCGGCTACCGGCTCGAGTCCGCCCTTCTGGTGCGCGCGCTGACCCACCGTTCCTACGCGTACGAGAACGGCGGTCTGCCGACGAACGAGCGGCTGGAGTTCCTCGGGGACTCCGTGCTCGGCCTCGTCGTCACGGACACGCTGTACCGCACCCACCCCGACCTGCCCGAAGGCCAGCTGGCCAAGCTGCGGGCCGCGGTGGTCAACTCGCGTGCGCTGGCGGAGGTGGGCCGCGGGCTCGACCTCGGTTCCTTCATCCGGCTCGGCCGCGGTGAAGAGGGCACAGGTGGCCGGGACAAGGCGTCCATCCTCGCCGACACCCTCGAAGCGGTGATCGGCGCGGTCTATCTCGACCAGGGACTCGACTCGGCGGCGGAGCTGGTGCACCGCCTGTTCGACCCGCTGATCGAGAAGTCCTCCAACCTCGGTGCCGGCCTGGACTGGAAGACCAGTCTCCAGGAGCTCACCGCGACCGAAGGGCTCGGCGTGCCCGAGTACCTGGTCACGGAGACCGGCCCCGACCACGAGAAGACCTTCACTGCTGCCGCCCGCGTCGGAGGCGTCTCGTACGGCACCGGCACCGGCCGCAGCAAGAAGGAGGCGGAGCAGCAGGCCGCCGAGTCCGCCTGGCGGTCCATCCGGGCCGCGTCGGACGAGCGTGCCGAAGCGGCTGCCTCCGCCGAAGCGGCTGCCTCCGGCGAAGCGGCTGCCTCCGCCGAAGTGGCCGGCCCGGCCGTCGAGGCGAGTGCGGAGACAAGCATGAACGCCGAGCCCGTCGCCGACACGTCGTCGGCCTCCGCCTGACGATCCGTACACCCGCGCACCCGCGTATACGTGCACGGATCACGCGGCACCCGCGAGCGCCGGGGTGCTCGCGACACACGCAGAGCGCGACCCGAGTGCCCCCCCGGAAGGGGACGGGCACTCGGGTCGCGGTCGTGGAGACCGGTCCTCGGAAGGGGAGAGGAACCATGCCCGAGCTGCCCGAGGTCGAGGTCGTACGGCGCGGCCTGGAGCGGTGGGTCGCCCACCGGACCGTCGCCGAGACCGAGGTGCTGCACCCGCGTGCGGTGCGCCGCCACCTCGCCGGCGCCGACGACTTCGCGCACCGGCTGAAGGGCCACCGCGTCGGCGTCCCCAGCCGCCGCGGCAAGTACCTGTGGCTGCCCCTCGAGGACGCGGACCAGTCGGTCCTGGCCCACCTCGGCATGAGCGGCCAGCTGCTGGTCCAGCCGCACAGCGCCGCTGACGAGAAGCACCTGCGTGTCCGCGTCCGGTTCGCCGACGATCTGGACACCGAGCTCCGCTTCGTCGACCAGCGCACCTTCGGCGGCCTCTCGCTGCACGACAACACCCCCGACGGGCTGCCCGACGTCATCGCACACATCGCCCGCGACCCGCTCGACCCGCTCTTCGACGACGAGGTCTTCCACCGGGCGCTGCGCCGCAAGCGCACCACGATCAAGCGGGCCCTGCTCGACCAGTCCCTGATCAGCGGCGTGGGAAACATCTACGCGGACGAGGCCCTGTGGCGGGCCCGCATCCACTACGAGCGCCCCACGGAGACCTTCACCCGCCCGCGCTCCCAGCTCCTCCTGGACCATGCCCGGGACGTGATGAACGCCGCCCTCGCGGTGGGCGGCACCAGCTTCGACAGCCTGTACGTCAACGTCAACGGCGAATCGGGCTACTTCGACCGCTCCCTGGACGCCTACGGCCGGGAGGGCCTGCCCTGCCGCCGCTGCGGTACACCGATGCGTCGGCAGCCCTGGATGAACCGGTCCAGCTACTTCTGCCCGAAATGTCAGCGGGCTCCGCGCGTCTCGTCGTAGCGCTCGCGGGCCTGGAGCACCTCGTCCATGCTGCCCTCCAGGAAATGGATGAAGGACAGCACGCGTCGCGCCACCTCGTGGCCCAGCGGGGTGAGTTCGTAGTCCACCCGGGGCGGATTGGTCGGCTGCGCCTCGCGGTGCACCAGGCCGTCACGTTCCAGCGCGTGCAGCGTCTGGGAGAGCATCTTCTCGCTCACGCCGTCGACACGGCGGCGCAACTCGTTGAAGCGCAGCGATCCCCCGCACAGCGCCCCGAGCGTCAGCGCGCCCCAGCGTCCCGTCACATGCTCCAGCGTGCCGCGCGACGGACACCCCCTGGCGAACACGTCGTAGGGGAGCCGCTGCTCCGCCGAGTCCTCCGGGTGCGGCCGCGTGGTGGTCATGCCTTCAGCGTACTTCGGTGCAGCGCTTACCAGCAGGTCGCACTCACCGCGCCACAGTGCCGGAAAGGCCGCGCGCGTACTGCTGTGGTCCTCTGGTGCGTGAACCTCTGCTGGCCGAAGAAGTGACGGTGCAGGTCTTCGACCTGCGGCCGGGTAATCGATCAACGCCGTGACCCGCGGCTTAACCGTCGACGGTTGTCAGCGTGGGTCGTCGTCGAGCACCCTCCGACGGCCCGGATGAGGTCCGGCGCCGACCGTCCCTGGTCGTGCTTGCCGGTGTCGGCCGCCGGTGTCGGTCGCTGCACGTGATCCTGGCAAGTGATCTCGCCGGCGCCCGCACCGCAACGAGGCACTCAGGGCGCCGGTGGGATGCGCTGCCGGGCGCCAGGGCTTACCGCGGTTGCGGTGCCGCGGCTGCTGCGCTCAGGTCAGGGCCCGGCGGCTCGCCCGGCCCGACGGGCCACCTCTTGCAGCGGTGCCCTCGGACTCGGCGAATCAGGACGGTTATCCCATTCCTGTGGGGTACTCATCCTCAGACAGGGCACATAAAGGACAATCCGGAGGAAGTGCAATGGCAACTCAACCCCGGCCGGACATGGAAACCCATCCCGACATCGTCGCAATGCGCAATCGACACGAGATGGCCGAACGCTTCGCGACTACCCCGAGGGCGCAAGCCGTCGAGGCCATGGCCCTGATCACAGGGCTCTACCTCGCAGCCTCACCGTGGATCGCGGGATTCAACGACTTCTCCACCCTGGCGGTCAACAACCTGATCACCGGTATCGCCTACGCCCTCCTCATGAGCGGTGGCTTCGGCCGGGCATACGAGCGTTCGCACAGCATGGCGTGGGGCGCTTGCGCGCTGAGCGTGTGGACGATCTTTGCGCCGTGGGTCGTGGCAGGTGACGTCAGCACCACCAGGACCATAGTCAACAACATCATCGTCGGCCTGGTCGCCCTGATGCTGGCCCTCATGGCAGCCGCAGCCGCCCGCCCGGTGGATCAGTCGTCCGGCGACCGCTCCTCCGCGCGCAGGTGATCGAACCCAATCCGAAGGCCACAACCCATCACTCGCCCCAGGTCCCGTTCCGTACGCCGTCGACCCACACGCCTGCTCGGCTCCTGCCCGGGTCGACGGTGGACGGGAGGGGAGCACCCGCGCACGCCACTACGTGCCCGCGGTCGGGAACGGCGCCCCCTCCATCCCGGTGCCGGCCGATCCCCGCCGGAGGCATCGCCCTGATGACTGCACGCGCTGAGGCACTTCTACGCTTCGGTGCTCCTGGACGCGGGGGAGAGCACCAAGGCTCTCAATGAGTACCTGGGCCATCGTGACCCCGGCTTCACGCTGCGCCCGCACACGCACCTGATCCGTCCAGTGAGACCCGGACCCGGGCCGCCGTCGACAACGCGTTCCAGGGCGATGACCCCACGGAAGACGGCCCGGAGACGGGCCAGGGCCCGGTCTAAGTCTCTGACCTGCGGTTATCTCAGTAGCCGAAGTTCTGGGTCCACCACGGGCCGCCGGAGCCGAAGTGCACGCCCACGCCCAGGGTCTTGAAGTCGCAGTTCAGGATGTTCGCCTTGTGACCGGGGCTGTTCATCCAGGCCTCCATGACGGCCGCGGCGGTGGCCTGGCCGCGGGCGATGTTCTCCCCGCCGAGGTCGGATATCCCGGCCGCCGACGCCCGGTCCCACGGTGTGTCGCCGTCGGGGTCGGTGTGGTCGAAGAAACCGCGGCCGGCCATGTCCTTGCTGAACGCCGTGGCCAGATCGCTCAGCGCGCTGTTCGCGGCCACCGGGCTGCAGCCCACCTTGGCCCGCTCCTGGTTGACCAACCGGAGAACCTGGGCTCCGGCGGCGGCCTCCTCGGAGACGGTCACCGGGCTGCTGGGCTTCTCCTTCTCCGGCTGCGGAGCGGTCTTGCGCTCCGGAGCCGTCGTCTCCTCGGACACCTCCTCGCCCGGTGTCGCCGAAGGCTTCTCCTTCTCCTCCGTCGCTTCCGCTTCCGCAGGCGCCTTCTTCTCCGGAGCCTTCGTCGCCTTCTCGTCCGACGAGTCCGACGGCGAGGGCTTGGGGGAGGCGGCGCGGTCGGAGTCGCGGCTCGCGGGGTTGCCCGCATCGCGGCCCGAGCTCTCGAGGCTGCCCGAGGTGCCACCCAGCTCGCCGGGCGTGTTGGTCGGGGTGCCCGCGGCCTCCACGCTGTCTCCGGGGGCGCGGTCGCCGCCCAGCTTGTAGTTCTCGAGGCCGGGCACCGCACCCGTGGCCACCGCGACCGTACCGAGGGCCACCGCGGCGGACACCCCGAGCAGGCCGGTGCGCACCGGGGTCGCGGCCTTCTTCTTCCGGCGCAGTCCCCCCGCCTGCCGGTCGCTCTCGCCGGGCGTGAAACCGTCGTCCGGGGAACCGCTCTGCGGGAAGCCCCCGCGCCGGAGGCCGTCACTCGCGGACACGGCCGTGTCGGCGGACCTGGAGCGGTCCGGGCCCGCGGAGAAGCGGTCGTCCTGGTGGCTGTACCTCTGGTGGCTGTACCCCTGGTGGTCCTCCCGGTGGGCGCCTCCGGGGAAGCCGCCCTGTGCGAAGGTTCCCGCGTAGCCGTCCCCGGGGGCGTCCTCCGTCGCGAAGAGGTAGGCCTCGCTCCTCGCGGCCGTCTCGGCGTACGCCTCAGGGTTCAGATAAGGGGCGATGCCCATGGTCGGAGCGTTTTCGGCGTGAGCACCCAGCGGGCCGTGGCCTCCGTCGTGCAGGTCGTCGTGCTGAGTGACCCCCGTGGTGGCGCGGCCCGTGGCGGCGCGGCCGGCGGCGGAGCGTCGGTGGCGTCCCATGTTCTGGCCTTCCTCGTCCTGGCGGTCGGTCGACTGGTCCTCACGTTCAACACAAAACTCACACCATCGAGTGAGTTTCGTATGAGATTCATTCGATCGGGACGGTACCGCATGCCGCCGGAGGAGGGAGTGCCCCGAGTGACATTGTCCGGTTAGGTTGCAGTCATGAGCGAGGATGTGCGACTGGTCGCCTGGGTGCGGGGGCGTGTCCAAGGTGTGGGTTTCCGCTGGTTCACCCGGGCCAAGGCCCTGGAGATCGGCGGCCTGAGTGGCTTTGCTCTCAATCTGGCGGACGGACGCGTCCAAGTGGTCGCGGAGGGCTCCCGCGAGCGCTGCGACGGACTGCTCGACTGGCTCCAGGACGGCGACACGCCCGGGCACGTGAACGGCGTCACCGAGATCTGGGACACACCCCGCGGCGGATACGACGGCTTCGCCATCCGCTGAGCCCCCGCGCCCGGAGGGCCTCCGGGATGCCGGCCGTCCGCCGCGGCCGGCGCCTCGGCGCGGAAAAGTCCTGGTGATTGCCAAGGCCCGGGGTGCCGTGGGAGGCTCCCCGGCAGCGACGGCCGCCACTTCGAGAGGGCCCGCCGGAACCGCCGTGAGGCCGCCCGGGGACCGTGTGCGCCGGGTCATCGGCCGATACCGCGTGTGATCGTGTTGACCGTCAAACTTTTTGGTGAGACGCTGAAAGTCCCCGCGCACCTTAGCTGTTTGGCATGGCTGAACGGCAGCACAACCGCAGGTCTGCCAGGCATCGCGGGTGCTCATCCCTCACGACCCACACCGCACAGGTCGGTCACGCATTGTGGAGGACCATTCATCATGGCAAAGGCGCTTCTCGGTTACGTCGGCGGCTCCGACCCGCGACTCCTCGCCGAGATGCGACGGCTCCAGCAGCGCGTCCAGGACCTGGAATCCGAACTCGTACGGATCCAGGCGGAGAACGACGAGCTTGCGGCTGCCGCTTCTCACGACAGGATCATGGAGAGCGTTGACGCACACCAGGCGGAGCCTGCGCTGACCTGATCACTGCACCGCTCCACCACGGCACGCAGTGGTCGGTCGGCTCGCCCGTCACCACCGCCACGCTGTCAGAAGTGCAAGGGACGCCCCGGCGTCCCTTCTTTCTTTCCCGCCTCCGCCTGCCTCCGTACCCCCCCGCGCCGCCCGGATCCCCAAGTTCCTTGCTCCGCGCATCCTTTCACCGTCTTTAACGTGTGGTGTGCCCTGCGTGTTCACCCGTGAAACCGCCGGTTCACGGAGGGGGACATCCCGGGCGGGTAGAGTCCGGCGGCGTGCACCTCAAGGCCCTGACCCTCCGTGGCTTCAAGTCGTTCGCCTCGGCGACCACGCTCCGGTTCGAACCGGGGATCACGTGCGTCGTCGGACCGAACGGCTCGGGCAAGTCCAACGTCGTGGACGCGCTCAGCTGGGTCATGGGCGAGCAGGGCGCCAAGTCGCTGCGCGGCGGCAAGATGGAGGACGTCATCTTCGCCGGCACCACCGGCCGCCCTCCGCTCGGCCGGGCCGAGGTGTCCCTGACCATCGACAACTCCGACGGGGCCCTGCCCATCGAGTACGCCGAGGTCACCATCACGCGGATCATGTTCCGCAACGGCGGCAGCGAGTACCAGATCAACGGAGACACCTGCCGCCTCCTCGACATCCAGGAACTGCTCTCCGACTCCGGCATCGGCCGTGAGATGCACGTCATCGTCGGCCAGGGCCAGCTGGACTCCGTCCTGCACGCCGACCCGATGGGCCGCCGCGCCTTCATCGAGGAGGCCGCGGGTGTCCTCAAGCACCGCAAGCGCAAGGAGAAGGCGCTGCGCAAGCTGGACGCGATGCAGGCCAACCTCGCCCGCGTGCAGGACCTCACCGACGAACTGCGGCGCCAGCTCAAACCCCTCGGCCGCCAGGCGGCGGTCGCCCGGCGGGCCGCCGTCATCCAGGCCGACCTGCGCGACGTCCGCCTGCGCCTCCTCGCCGACGACCTGGTACGTCTGCGCGAGGCCCTCACGGCGGAGATCGCCGACGAGGCCGCCCTCAAGGAGCGCAAGGACACCGCCGAGCAGGAACTGCGCAAGGCCCTCCAACGCGAGGCGGTCCTCGAGGACGAGGTCCGGCGCCTCACCCCGAGCCTGCAGAACGCCCAGCAGACCTGGTACGAGCTCTCCCAGCTCGGCGAGCGGGTGCGCGGCACCATCTCGCTCGCCGACGCGCGTGTGAAGAGCGCCACCTCCGCACCTCCCGAGGAGCGCCGCGGACGCGACCCCGAGGACCTGGAACGCGAGGCCGCCCGCGTCCGCGAACAGGAGGCCGAGCTGGAGGCCGCCCTCGAAGCCGCCGAACGCGCCCTGGAGGACACGGTCGCCCACCGCGCCGAGCTGGAACGCGACCTCGCCCAGGAGGAACGGCGACTGAAGGACGCCGCCCGCGCCATCGCCGACCGGCGCGAGGAACTCGCCCGCCTCACCGGAAAGGTGGGCGCCGCCCGCTCGCGCGCCGCGGCGGCCCAGGCCGAGATCGAGCGGCTGGCGGCCGCCCGGGACGAGGCCCGGGAACGGGCCGCCGCCGCCCAGGAGGAGTACGAGACCCTGCAGGCCGAGGTCGACGGCCTCGACGCCGGCGACGCGGACCTCGCCGGACAGCACGACGCGGCCAGGCAGCGGCTCGCCGAGGCCGAGGCCGCCCTCACCGCCGCCCGCGAGGCGGCCACCGCCGCCGAACGCGAGCGCGCGGCGACCCGGGCCCGCCACGAGGCCCTCGCCCTGGGCCTGCGCCGCAAGGACGGCACCGGCGCGCTGCTCGCGGCCCAGGACCGGCCGGCCGGACTGCTCGGCCCCGCCGCCGAACTGCTCACCGTCGCCCCGGGCCACGAGACCGCCCTCGCCGCCGCCTTCGGGGCCGCCGCCGACGCCCTCGCCGTGACCAGTCCCTCCGCCGCCGCCGAGGCGATCCGCCTGCTGCGCACACAGGACGCGGGCCGCGCCGCCCTCCTCCTCACCACTGGCCCGGACGCGGTGCGCACCGAGGCACCCGACGGCCCGCACGGGCCGCTCACCGGAGTGTCCGACGGGCCGCAGTACGCAGCCGATCTGGTGCGCGGGCCCGCCGAACTGCTGCCCGCCGTACGCAGGCTGCTGCGCGGAATCGTCGTCGTCGGCACCCTGGAGGACGCCGAGGAACTGGTGTGCGAGCGGCCCGAGCTGACCGCCGTGACCGCCGAGGGCGACCTGCTGGGCACGCACTTCGCGCACGGCGGCTCGGCGGGCGCTCCGAGCCTGCTGGAGGTGCAGGCCTCCGTGGACGAGGCCGCCGCCGAGCTGGACGAGCTCGCCGTGCGGTGCGAGGAGCTGACCCGGGCACAGCGCACGGCGACCGAGGAACGCGGACGGTGCGCCGCCCTCGTCGAGGAACTGGGGGAGCGGCGCCGGACGGCCGACCGGGAGAAGTCCTCCGTCGCCCAGCAGCTCGGCCGGCTCGCCGGGCAGGCCCGCGGGGCCGCCGGGGAGGCGGAGCGGTCCGCCGCCGCGGCGGCCCGGTCGCAGGAGGCACTCGACAAGGCGCTCGACGACGTGGAGGAACTCGCCGAACGGCTCGCCGTCGCCGAGGAGGCGCCGTTCGACGAGGAGCCCGACACCTCCGTGCGCGACCGGCTCGCCGCCGACGGGGCCAACGCCCGCCAGACCGAGATGGAGGCCCGCCTCCAGGTGCGCACGCACGAGGAGCGGGTCAAGGGGCTCGCCGGACGGGCCGACTCCCTGGACCGGGCCGCCCGCACGGAACGCGAGGCACGCGCGCGTGCCGAGCAGCGGCGGGCCCGGCTGCGGCACGAGGCGGCCGTCGCCGGGTCCGTCGCCGCCGGTGCCCGGAACCTGCTCGCGCACGTCGAGGTGTCCCTCGCGCGTGCCGAGGAGGAACGCACCGCCGCCGGGGCGGCGAAGGCCCGCAGCGAGCAGGGGCTCGCCCGCGCGCGGACCGAGGGCCGCGACCTGAAGGCGGACCTCGACAAGCTGACGGACTCGGTGCACCGGGGCGAAGTGCTCGGCGCCGAGAAGCGGCTGCGGATGGAACAGCTGGAGACCAGGGCCCTGGAGGAGCTGGGCGTCGAACCCGCCCACCTCATGGCCGAGTACGGCCCGCACCAGCCGGTACCGGCGGCACCGCCCGCCGAGGGCGGACCGGGTGGACAGCTCCCGGACACGGGCGGTCCGGGCGGTCCGGACGACGGACAGCCCCGTGGCGTCGACGGCTCCGGCGGCGGGGCCGGCGACGGCACCGCGGAGGGACGTCAGCCGCAGGACGGGGCCACCCGCCCCTTCGTCCGCGCTGAGCAGGAGAAGCGGCTGAAGGCCGCCGAGCGGGCCTACCAGCAGCTCGGCAAGGTGAACCCGCTCGCCCTGGAGGAGTTCGCCGCGCTGGAGGAACGCCACCAGTTCCTCGGCGAGCAGCTGGAGGACCTGAAGAAGACCCGCGCGGATCTGCTCCAGGTCGTCAAGGAGGTCGACGAGCGCGTCGAGCAGGTCTTCAGCGAGGCCTACCGGGACACGGCCAGGGAGTTCGAAGGAGTCTTCTCGCGGCTGTTCCCCGGCGGAGAGGGGCGGCTGGTGCTGACCGATCCCGACAACATGCTCACCACGGGCGTGGACGTCGAGGCACGTCCGCCGGGCAAGAAGGTCAAGCGGCTGTCGCTGCTCTCGGGCGGAGAGCGGTCACTGACCGCCGTGGCGCTGCTGGTGTCGATCTTCAAGGCGCGGCCGAGCCCGTTCTACGTCATGGACGAGGTCGAGGCCGCGCTCGACGACACCAACCTCCAGCGGCTCATCCGGATCATGCAGGAGCTGCAGGAGGCCTCGCAGCTGATCGTGATCACGCACCAGAAGCGCACCATGGAGGTCGCCGACGCGCTCTACGGCGTCTCCATGCAGGGCGACGGTGTGTCCAAGGTCATCAGCCAGCGTCTCCGCCAGGCATCCTGACGGACTCTCGAACTCGCTGGCTTCACATTTTGAACTCAAACCTGTTGCGCGTGTGCAGGCATTGTGTGAAATCCGTGTCTGATTCGCCACTCACCCCCTCTATTGACTTCAGGACTTGAAGGCATAGTCTCATCGGCGTCGCATTTACCTTCAGGTACCTTCAGGTGGACCTCGAAGGGCTGAACCCCCACCCGGCGATGCTGCCGGTGGCCCGAGGAGTTACACGTGACCAGCTCAACGCAGGCACAGAAGTCAGGACCCGGTACGGCTCACCCCGATCATCTCGGGCACGTCGTCTTCATCGCGGCGTCGGCCGCCATGGGCGGTTTCCTCTTCGGCTACGACAGTTCCGTGATCAACGGCGCCGTCGAGGCCATCCGCGACCGCTACGACATCGGTTCGGCCGCTCTCGCCCAGGTCATCGCCATCGCGTTGATCGGCTGCGCCATCGGCGCCGCCACCGCCGGCCGCGTGGCCGACCGCATCGGCCGCATCCGGTGCATGCAGATCGCCGCGGTCCTGTTCACCATCAGCGCCGTCGGCTCCGCCCTCCCCTTCTCCCTCTACGACCTCGCCTTCTGGCGGGTCGTCGGCGGCATAGCCATCGGTATGGCCTCCGTCATCGGCCCGGCCTACATCGCCGAGGTCGCCCCGCCCGCCTACCGCGGCCGGCTCGGCTCCTTCCAGCAGGCCGCGATCGTCATCGGCATCGCCGTGTCGCAGCTGGTCAACTGGGGCATCCTGAACGCCGCCGGCGGCGACCAGCGCGGCGAACTGCTGGGCCTGGAGGCCTGGCAGCTCATGCTCGGCGTCATGGTCGTCCCTGCCGTCCTCTACGGACTGCTCTCCTTCGTCATCCCCGAGTCCCCGCGCTACCTGATCTCCGTCGGCAAGCACGAGCGCGCCCGGAAGATCCTCGGTGAGGTCGAGGGCCAGGGCGTCGACCTGGACGCGCGCGTCACCGAGATCGAGTCGGCGATGCACAGCGAGGAGAAGTCACGCTTCAAGGACCTGCTCGGCGGCAGCTTCTTCTTCAGGCCCATCGTCTGGGTCGGTATCGGCCTCTCGGTCTTCCAGCAGTTCGTCGGCATCAACGTCGCGTTCTACTACTCCTCGACGCTGTGGCAGTCGGTCGGTGTCGACCCGACGGACTCGTTCCTCTACTCCTTCACCACGTCGATCATCAACATCGTCGGCACCGTCATCGCGATGATCTTCGTCGACCGCATCGGCCGCAGGCCGCTCGCGATCATCGGCTCCGTCGGCATGGTGATCGGCCTCGCCCTGGAGGCCTGGGCGTTCTCCTTCGACCTCGTCGACGGCAAACTCCCCGCCACCCAGGGCTGGGTCGCGCTGGGCGCCGCCCACGTGTTCGTCCTCTTCTTCGCCCTGTCGTGGGGTGTGGTCGTCTGGGTCATGCTCGGTGAGATGTTCCCCAACCGGATCCGCGCCGCCGCCCTGGGCGTGGCCGCGGCCGCGCAGTGGATCGCCAACTGGGCCATCACCGCGAGCTTCCCGTCACTGGCCGAGTGGAACCTGTCGGTGACCTACGTGATCTACACCGTGTTCGCCGCGCTCTCCATCCCGTTCGTCCTCAAGTTCGTCAAGGAGACGAAGGGCAAGGCCCTGGAGGAAATGGGCTGACCACGGCCGCAGGGCCGATGCCGACGGGTCCCCCTCCGGGCGGGCCCGTCCCCCGAACCGAGGAGAAGGGTTCAAGTCCCCGCTGCCCCTCTCCTCGTCCCCCCGCCGCCCCGCTCCGGACCCCGTCCGGTCCGGGGCGGCGGTGTGCCGCACCGCCTCCGGCAACGCGTCCGGAAGGAAACGTACGACCGTGCCGGGCCCGGCCTCGTCGCCCTTCACCGTGCACCGGGCGGGCCGTGGGGGCGGACCGTGACCGGCGGGGCATCAGATCGTCGGGCCGCGGGCGCCCGACGGAACGGGGCGCGTCGCACGGGCAGCCATCGGCACGGCCGGGGTGCCCATGGCTGATACTGGGGCTGTTATGGACATCGTCATCCTTGCTGTAGTCATCGCCGTGGTCGTGGTCGGCGCGCTCGGCGGGCTCATCGTCGGCAGCCGCCGCAAGAAGCAGCTGCCCCCGCCGCCGCCCGCTGCCCCCGACATCACCGCCCCACCGGCCGAGCCGCACGTCGGCGACGAGGCCGAGACGCCGCGGGAGGAACCGCGGCGCACCGTAGAGGAGGTTGATCTTCCGGACGGCTCCGTCCCGGTCATCGTCGAGGAGCCGCCCGCCGAGGCGCCCGCGATCGAGATCCCGGAGCCCACCGCCGGCCGGCTCGTCCGGCTGCGCGCCCGTCTCTCCCGTTCGCAGAACGCGCTCGGCAAGGGCCTGCTCACTCTGCTGTCCCGAGAGCACCTCGACGAGGACACCTGGGAGGAGGTCGAGGACACGCTGCTCACCGCCGACGTCGGCGTACAGCCCACCCTGGAACTGGTCGAGCGGCTGCGCGAGCGCGTGAAGGTGCTCGGCACGCGCACCCCCGCGGAGCTGCGCGGACTGCTCCGCGAGGAACTGGTCGCCCTGGTCGACCCCAGCATGGACCGCACCGTGCACACCGAGAAGGAGACCGGCGGTCCGGGCATCGTGATGGTCGTCGGGGTCAACGGCACCGGCAAGACCACCACCACCGGCAAGCTCGCCCGGGTCCTGATCGCCGACGGCAACACCGTCGTCCTCGGCGCCGCCGACACCTTCCGGGCCGCCGCCGCCGACCAGCTGGCGACCTGGGGCGAGCGGGTCGGCGCCCACACCGTGCGCGGTCCGGAGGCCGGCGACCCGGCCTCCGTCGCGTTCGACGCGGTCAAGGAGGGCAAGGAGATGGCCGCGGACGTCGTGCTCATCGACACCGCCGGCCGGCTGCACACCAAGACCGGCCTCATGGACGAGCTCGGCAAGGTCAAGCGGGTCGTGGAGAAGCACGCCCCGCTGGACGAGGTGCTGCTCGTGCTCGATGCCACCACCGGCCAGAACGGCCTGGTCCAGGCGCGGGTCTTCGCCGAGGTCGTCGACATCACCGGCATCGTGCTCACCAAGCTCGACGGCACGGCCAAGGGCGGCATCGTGATCGCCGTCCAGCGCGAACTGGGCGTCCCGGTCAAGCTGATCGGTCTCGGCGAGGGCCCGGACGACCTGGCGCCGTTCGAGCCCGACGCGTTCGTGGACGCGCTCATCGGGGAGTGAGACCCCGGGGCGGCCGGCCGGACCGGACCGCCGTGGAAACGCGAAGAAGCGCCCGCTTCCGGAATCCGGAAACGGGCGCTTCGCCGTGCAGGCACGTACGCCTACGCCTGTGACCGGTGCACCACGTAGGCCAGCGTGCCCAGTACCAGACGGGCCTCCGGCGGCCGGAGTGCCGAATCGAGGGCGGGGGAGCGCAGCCAGCGCACCGGGCCGAGGCCGCCCCGGTCGGACGACGGCGCCGTGATGTGCGTACCGGGGCCGAGGCCGTGCAGGTCGAGGGCGGCCGGGTCGTCCCAGCCCATGCGGTAGAGCAGCTCGGGCAGCGCGGCGGCGGCACCGGGGGAGACGAAGAACTGGGCGCGGTGGTCCGGGGTGGCGGCGACGGGGCCGACGGGCAGGCCCATACGCTCGAGCCGGGCCAGGGCGCGGCGCCCGGCGGGCTCCGCCACCTCGATCACGTCGAACGCCCGCCCGACCGGCAGCATCATCGCGGCGCCCGGGTACTCGGCCCAGATCTCCGACACGTCGTCCAACGGCGCCCCGGCGGGGATCTCCGGCGCGAAATCCAGCGGATGCGCGCCCGGTGCCCGGCACCCCGCCCGGCCGCAGGAGCAGGCACCGGCGGCGGCGCGGGCGCCCGGCACCACGTCCCAGCCCCACAGCCCGGTGTACTCCGCCACGGCGGTGCCCCCGGACCCGCGGCCCCGGCGGCGCGAGCCGGACCGGATGTCACGGATGCCCCGGCTGATACCGATCGTGAAGCCCATGCCCCCTCCAACGGGTCCGACGCACCGGTGGTTACGCAATGGGTGCATTGCGTGACCCTCTGTTCTCGACTTCCCGGTGCGGCCCTGCTCGCACGGCGCTTCGAAGCGCTCGGGGTGGTGCGCACAGTGCCGCGCGCCCCCAAGTGCGTCGCCGCACCACTCGTGGCTGTCCCGTGTCAAGTGAAGCGCGAGTCGGTCACCGTGAGTTCATTCGATGGGGTGGCGAATGGTGGCGATTCCGGTTTCGCCATGGCTGGGCGAGTGATCGTGGGGCTACGTTGTGTGCACGGTCCCTCGGGGCACATGCGCCGACGGGTATGCCGGAGGCAACGCGGCCTCCCGTTCGAAGGGTGGGAACCGCCGGACGGCGGTCCCGGCGACCGGCATTCTGATAGGGCTTGGCGCACTCAGCGGCAAGTGGTTTTCAGGGATGGGGGCGTTCCAGTGAGCGGCAACGGCGGTGGCGGGACGAACGCTGCGAGCAATCAGAAGCGTCCGAACGAGCTGCTCGCCTCGTGGTTCGTCCGCAGCGGCTGGTCCAAGGGCGAGCTCGCCCGCCAGGTCAACCGCAGGGCCCGCCGACTGGGCGCCCACCACATCTCCACCGACACCTCGCGCGTGCGCCGCTGGCTGGACGGCGAGAATCCGCGCGAGCCCATCCCCCGGATCCTCTCCGAGCTGTTCTCCGAGCGTTTCGGCCTCGTCGTGTCCGTCGAGGACCTGGGCCTGCGCACCGCCCGGACCTCACCCTCCGTGACCGGCGTCGACCTGCCCTGGACGGGCCCGCAGACCGTGGCCCTGCTCAGCGAGTTCTCGCGCAGCGACCTGATGCTCGCGCGGCGCGGTTTCCTCGGGAGTTCGCTGGCACTCTCCGCGGGCCCGTCCCTCATCGAGCCCATGCAGCGCTGGCTCGTCCCCTCGCCGTCCCCGGCGCAGTCCCGCCCGGAGCCCGAGCCGGCCTCCGCCGGCCGCGCGCGCGGCCGGCTGTCCCAGCCGGAACTGGACCTGTTGGAGACCACCACCGTGATGTTCCGGCAGTGGGACGCCCAGTGCGGCGGCGGCCTGCGCCGCAAGGCGGTCGTCGGGCAGCTCCACGAGGTGACGGAGCTGCTCCAGGAACCCCAGCCCGGTCCGATCAGACGGCGTCTGTTCAAGGTCGCCGCCGAGCTCGCCGAACTGGCCGGCTGGATGTCGTACGACGTCGGGCTGCAGCCCACCGCGCAGAAGTACCACGTCCTCGCCCTGCACGCGGCGAAGGAGGCCGGGGACCGGCCGCTCGGCTCGTACATCCTGTCGAATCTGAGCCGTCAGATGATCCACCTCGGCCGGCCCGAGGACGCCCTCGAGCTCATCCATCTCGCGCAGTACGGCAGCCGTGACTGCGCGAGCCCCCGCACCCAGTCGATGCTGTACGCGATGGAGGCCCGCGCCTTCGCCAACATGGGCCAGCCCGGCCGGTGCAAGCGCGCGGTCAGGATGGCCGAGGACACCTTCGCCGAGGCCGACGAGTGGGACGAGCCGGACCCCGACTGGATCCGCTTCTTCTCCGAGGCCGAGCTGTACGGGGAGAACTCCCACTCCTTCCGCGACCTCGCCTACGTGGCGGGCCGCAGTCCCACGTACGCCTCGCTCGCCGAGCCGCTGATGCGACGGGCCGTCGAGCTGTTCGCCGCGGAGGCCGACCGGCACCAGCGGTCGTACGCCCTCAACCTGATCGGCATGGCCACCGTCCACCTGCTCCAGCGCGAGCCCGAGCAGGGAGCGGTTCTCGCCACCGACGCCATCAAGGCGGCCAAGAAGGTCCGCTCCGAGCGCGTCAACACTCGTATCCGAAAGACGGTCGACACGGCCGTCCGCGACTTCGGCGACCGGGCCGAAGTCGTCGACCTGACCGAGCGGCTCGCCATCGAACTGCCGGAGACCGCCGAAGCGGTCTGACACCCGGGAATCCCGGAGCTCTCCGGGAAAACCCAGAGCCCCGGCCGCGGCCGGCCCTCCCGAACCGCCCGACTCGGCTCCCCCCGTGCCAGGTCACCGGAAGGCCCGCCGCGGCCGGCACCTTTCTGCGCCCAGGTCGGCGCCGCTCCCGCGGACATGGTGCTCGCCGTCGTGGCTCCTCAATCGATGGTTGCGGTGCCATGTGGCGAAGATTGCGTCACGATAACGATCGGCGCTGCTCGCATCCGGCAGTTCATCGACGCGTAACACGCCGGGTGCCTTCGTCACGGCGGCGAAACAGCGAGGGGCTTCCACCGAAACGGCGCTGCGCGAATCTCTTGGCGCAGAACCGGCCCACCCCTCACGACCCGCTCAGGCTTCGCCCGCACGGGGCCGTACCAACGACGAGGAGACGCCGATGGCACCAGCCATCACCCTTGCCGCAGAAGCGCCCACGCTTTCTGCCGCCAACACAGGGTTCATGCTCATCTGTTCCGCTCTGGTGATGCTCATGACGCCAGGCCTTGCCTTCTTCTACGGAGGCATGGTCCGGGTCAAGAGCACCCTGAACATGCTGATGATGAGCTTCATCAGTCTGGGAATCGTCACCATCCTGTGGGTGCTGTACGGCTTCTCCATGGCGTTCGGCACCGACTCCGCGGGCCTCGTCGGCTGGAACTCCGGCTGGGTCGGCCTCAGCGACATCGGCCTGACCGAACTGTGGGACGGCTACACCATCCCCGTCTTCGTCTTCCTGGTCTTCCAGCTGATGTTCGCCGTCCTCACGCCCGCCCTGATCAGCGGCGCGCTCGCGGACCGCGTGAAGTTCACCGCGTGGGCGCTGTTCGTCGCCCTGTGGGCCACCATCGTCTACTTCCCGGTCGCGCACTGGGTCTGGGGCTCCGGCGGCTGGGCCTTCGAACTGGGCGTCATCGACTTCGCCGGCGGTACGGCCGTCCACATCAACGCGGGTGCCGCCGCACTCGGTGTCATCCTGGTGATCGGCAAGCGGGTCGGTTTCAAGAAGGACCCGATGCGCCCGCACAGCCTGCCGCTGGTCATGCTCGGCGCCGGTCTGCTGTGGTTCGGCTGGTTCGGCTTCAACGCCGGTTCCTGGCTCGGCAACGACGACGGCGTCGGCGCGCTGATGTTCGTCAACACCCAGATCGCCACCGCCGCCGCCGTCCTCGGCTGGCTCGCCTACGAGAAGATCCGCCACGGTGCCTTCACCACGCTCGGCGCCGCCTCCGGCGCGGTCGCGGGCCTCGTCGCCATCACCCCGGCCGGTGGAGCGGTCACCCCGCTCGGCGCGATCGCCGTCGGCGCCATCGCCGGTGTGCTGTGCGCCATGGCCGTCGGCCTGAAGTACAAGTTCGGCTACGACGACTCCCTGGACGTCGTCGGCGTCCACCTCGTCGGCGGCATCATCGGCTCCCTCCTCGTCGGCTTCTTCGCCAGCGGCAAGGGCCAGTCCGAGGTCGAGGGCCTCTTCTACGGCGGCGGCCTCGACCAGTTCTGGAAGCAGTGCGCCGGTGTCTTCGGCGTCCTCGCCTACTCCCTGGTCGTCTCCGCGATCCTCGCCTTCCTCCTCGACAAGACGATCGGTATGCGAGTCTCCGAGGACGACGAGGTGGCCGGCATCGACCAGGTCGAGCACGCCGAGACCGCATACGACTACAGCGGTGCCGGTGGTGGCGCCCGCAGCACCGCCACCCCGTCCGCAGCCCAGGCCGAGAGCAAGAAGGTGGACGCATGAAGCTCATCACCGCCGTCGTCAAGCCGCACCGGCTCGACGAGATCAAGGAGGCCCTGCAGGCCTTCGGGGTGCACGGCCTGACGGTCACCGAGGCCAGCGGCTACGGCCGCCAGCGCGGCCACACCGAGGTCTACCGCGGTGCCGAGTACACCGTCGACCTGGTCCCCAAGATCCGCATCGAGGTGCTGGTCGAGGACGACGACGCCGAACAGCTCATCGACGTCGTCGTCAAGGCGGCCCGCACCGGCAAGATCGGTGACGGCAAGGTCTGGTCGATTCCGGTCGACACGGCCGTACGGGTCCGGACCGGCGAGCGCGGCCCGGAAGCGCTCTGAGGAAGACCGACGGAACAGGAGCCTCCGGGTGACGAGCACGGACACGCACGACGAGACACAGGACTCGGGACCCAGCGGCTACGCGGCGGCCCGGCTGCGCCTCCTCACCGAGGAGGCGCGGTCCGGGCCGCCGCGCCGTGCCGCCCTCGCCCGGCTCACGGACGACTGGCTCACCGCACTGTTCACCGCGGGCACCGAACAGCTGCGCGGTGCCTCCCTGATCGCGGTCGGCGGCTACGGGCGCGGCGAACTGTCCCCGCGCAGCGACCTCGACCTGCTCCTGCTGCACGACGGCAGTGACCCCAAGGCCGTCGCCGCCCTCGCCGACCGGCTCTGGTACCCCGTCTGGGACCTCGGCATCGCCCTCGACCACTCCGTACGCACCCCGGCCGAGGCCCGCCGCACCGCCGGCGAGGACCTCAAGGTCCAGCTGGGCCTCCTGGACGCCCGGCACATCGCCGGAGACCTCGGCCTCACCGCCGCCCTGCGCACCACCGTCCTGGCCGACTGGCGCAACCAGGCACCCAAACGCCTTCCCGAACTCCGGGAACTCTGCGCCGAACGCGCCGAACGCCACGGCGAGCTGCAGTACCTCCTGGAACCCGACCTCAAGGAGGCCCGCGGCGGGCTGCGCGACGCCACCGTGCTCCGCGCCGTCGCCGCCTCCTGGCTCGCCGACGCCCCGCGCGAAGGCCTCGCCGACGCCCGCCGCCGGCTCCTCGACGTACGGGACGCGCTGCACCTGACGACCGGCCGCGCCACCGACCGGCTCGCGCTCCAGGAACAGGACCAGGTAGCCGCCGAACTCGGCCTGCTCGACGCCGACACCCTGCTGCGCCAGGTGTACGAGGCCGCCCGGGGCATCGCGTACGCCGGCGACGTCACCTGGCGCGAAGTCGGCCGCGTGCTGCGCTCCCGGGCCGTGCGGCCGCGGCTGCGCACACTGGCAAGGGAGCGGAGCGGCTTCCTCAGAAGGGCGGTGGCGGGCGACGGGAGGGCGCTCGGCGGCGGAAAGCCGGGCGCCGAGCGCTCGCCGCTCGCCGAGGGCGTGGTCGAGCAGGACGGCGAGGCGGTCCTCGCCCGCGCCGCCCGTCCCGAACGCGACCCCGTGCTCCCCCTGCGGGCCGCGGCGGCCGCCGCACAGGCAGGACTCCCGCTCTCCCTCCACGCCGTCCGGCGCCTCGCGGCCACCGTGCGCCCGCTGCCCACACCCTGGCCCGCCGAGGCACGCGAACAGCTGGTGACCCTCCTGGGATCCGGCCGCCCCACCGTCGACGTCTGGGAAGCACTGGAGGCAGAGGGCCTGATCACGCGGCTGCTGCCGGACTGGGAGCGGGTCCGCTGCCGCCCGCAGCGCAACGCCGTGCACCTGTGGACCGTCGACCGGCACCTCATCGAGACCGCCGTCCGGGCCTCCGCCTTCACCCGGCGCGTGCACCGCCCCGACCTGCTCCTGGTCGCCGCGCTGCTGCACGACATCGGCAAGGGCTGGCCCGGCGACCACTCCGTGGCCGGCGAGACCATCGTCCGGGACATGGCCGCGCGGATCGGCTTCGACCGCGCCGACGCGGGCGTCCTCGCCACCCTCGTACGCCACCACCTGCTGCTCGTCGAGACGGCCACCCGCCGCGACCTCGACGACCCGGCCACGGTGCGCGCGGTCGCCGACGCGGTCGGCACCCAGGGGACACTGGAACTGCTGCACGCCCTGACCGAGGCGGACGCACTGGCCACCGGACCGGCGGCCTGGTCGTCCTGGCGTGCCTCGCTCGTCACCGACCTCGTCGAACGCGTCTCGGCGGTCCTCGCCGGGGACCCGCTGGAGGAACCCGAGGCCACCGCTGCCACCGCAGAGCAGGAACGGCTCGCCCTCGAGGCGATCGCCACCGGCGGCCCGGTGCTGTCCCTGCGCGCCCAGACCGCACCGCCGACCGGGCCGCAGACGGAAACACCGGCCGGACCGGAGCAGGCAGGCGGGCCGGAACCCCTCGGCGTGGAGCTGCTGATCGCCGTACCCGACCAGGCGGGCGTGCTTCCGGCGGTCGCCGGTGTGCTGGCCCTGCACCGCCTGACCGTCCGCACCGCCGAGCTGCGCACCCTCGACCTGCCGGAGGGCGTCGAGGGCTCCGTCCTGCTGCTCGACTGGCGGGTCGCCGCAGAGTACGGCTCGCTGCCCCAGGCCGCCCGCCTGCGCGCCGACCTCGTCCGCGCCCTGGACGGCACCCTGAACATCGCCGACCGCCTCGCCGAGCGCGACGCCGCCTACCCGCGCCGCCGGGGCGTGGTCCCGCCCCCGGCCCGGGTGGCGGTCGCCCCGGCCGCGTCCCGCCTGGCCACGGTGATCGAGGTCCGGGCGCAGGACGCGCCGGGGCTGCTGTTCCGGATCGGGCGGGCGCTGGAGGACGCGGAGGTGCGGGTGCGCAGCGCGCACGTGAGCACCCTGGGCGCGAACGCTGTCGACGCCTTTTACGTCACCGGTCCGGAGGGCACGCCGTTGCCGGGTGAAGAGGCGGCGGCGCTCGCGGGGAAGCTGGAGGAGACCTTGCGGGCGTGATCTTTCAGTCATGTCATGCGTTTACCGGATGTGCTCCCCGCTGATGCGGGGGTGATCCGGCGACCGACAACCATTCGGAGAGAGTGTCCAACCGCTCCCCTCCGACGCGGGGGCCCGCCCCCGTCCACTGACCGCAGCGGGCGGGGGCGATTTGCTCGCCGGGCCGGATACCCTGGAGGGCAGCCCAGTTCCGCCCCCGACCCCGAGGACCGACGCCACCGTGTTCGATACCCTCTCCGACCGCCTCAGCGCGACTTTCAAAAACCTCCGCGGCAAAGGCAGGTTGTCCGAGGCGGACATCGACGCCACGGCCCGCGAGATCCGTATCGCCCTCCTCGAAGCGGACGTGGCCCTGCCGGTCGTCCGGGCGTTCATCAAGAACGTCAAGGAACGGGCGCTCGGCGCCGAGGTCTCCAAGGCCCTGAACCCGGCACAACAGTTCATCAAGATCGTCAACGACGAGCTGGTGGGCATCCTCGGCGGCGAGACCCGTCGCCTGCGGTTCGCCAAGCAGCCGCCGACCGTGATCATGCTGGCCGGTCTGCAGGGTGCCGGTAAGACCACCCTCGCGGGCAAGCTCGGCCGCTGGCTCAAGGAGCAGGGACACTCGCCGCTCCTGGTGGCCTGTGACCTCCAGCGCCCCAACGCCGTCAACCAGCTCAGCGTCGTCGCCGAGCGCGCCGGCGTGGCCGTCTACGCGCCCGAGCCGGGCAACGGCGTGGGCGACCCGGTCGAGGTCGCCAAGGACTCCATCGAGTTCGCCAGGTCCAAGGTCCACGACATCGTCATCGTGGACACCGCCGGCCGCCTGGGCATCGACCAGGAGCTGATGCGGCAGGCCGCGGACATCAGGGACGCGGTCTCGCCCGACGAGATCCTCTTCGTCGTCGACGCGATGATCGGCCAGGACGCCGTCAACACCGCCGAGGCCTTCCGCGACGGCGTCGGCTTCGACGGTGTGGTGCTCTCCAAGCTCGACGGCGACGCCCGCGGTGGTGCGGCCCTGTCGATCGCCTCGGTGACCGGCAAGCCGATCATGTTCGCGTCGAACGGTGAGAAGCTCGACGAGTTCGACGCCTTCCACCCCGACCGGATGGCCTCCCGCATCCTCGACATGGGTGACCTGCTCACCCTGATCGAGCAGGCGGAGAAGACGTTCAGCCAGGACGAGGCCGAGAAGATGGCCTCCAAGCTGGCGTCGAAGAAGGGCCAGGACTTCACCCTGGACGACTTCCTGGCCCAGATGGAGCAGGTCAGGAAGATGGGCAGCATCTCCAAGCTGCTCGGCATGCTGCCCGGTATGGGACAGATCAAGGACCAGATCAACAACCTCGACGAGCGGGACGTCGACCGCACGGCCGCGATCATCAAGTCGATGACCCCGGCCGAGCGCCAGGACGCGTCGATCATCAACGGCTCCCGCCGTGCCCGTATCGCCAAGGGCTCCGGCGTCGAGGTCAGCGCCGTGAAGAACCTCGTCGAGCGCTTCTTCGAGGCCCGCAAGATGATGTCCCGCATGGCCCAGGGCGGCGGCATGCCGGGGATGCCCGGGATGCCGGGCATGGGCGGTGGCCCCGGCCGGACGAAGAAGAAGCAGAAGCAGGCCAAGGGCAAGCAGCGCTCCGGCAACCCGATGAAGCGCAAGCAGCAGGAGGAAGAGGAGGCCCAGCGCCGCGCCGCCGCGGCCGAGGGGGGCAGCGCCTTCGGGCTGCCGCAGCAGGGCGGCAAGGACTTCGAGCTGCCGGACGAGTTCAAGAAGTTCATGGGCTGACGAGCGGTTCGATCCGTTCGGTCAGCTGTGTCACGGGGGCGCCCCCTGCCCGGGGCGCCCCCTCCCGTGTCGGCGTCGGGTGCGCGGGCCTCGTGAGGTCAGGGTGTGCGGGCGATCAGGTACCGGAAGACGTTCGGCATCCACACGGTCCCGTCCCGCCGCTCGTACGGGTGCAGTGCCTCGGCGAGTTCCTTGTCCACCTGTACCTGGTCCGTCGCCGTGATCGCCGGGTCGAACAGTCCCGTCGACAGCAGGCCCCGTACGGCGCTGTCCACGTCGGCGTATCCGAAGGGGCAGGCCACCCGCCCCGAGCCGTCCGGCCTGAGCCCCGCCCGCCGGGCGACTTCTTCCAGGTCGTCGCGGTGCGCGGGGCGCCAGGTGCCCGTACCGCGCAGCGGCTCCGCCAGCCGGGTGGCCACCCGGAGCACGGACGCCGTGGCGCAGCGCTCCGGCGGGCCCCAGCCGGCGAGCACCACGGCCGCTCCGTGACCGGCGAGCGGAATCGCCCCGGTGAGCTGTTCGCCCAGCCCGTCCGCGTCGCCCGCCAGGCATCCGATCGGTTCGAAGGCGGTCACCACGGTGTACGCGGGGTCGTCCCCGTCCGGTGTGTCCGTGCCGGCCGTGTCCCCGGGGGACCCGTCCACGATCCGGGCGTCCGCGCGCGTACGGGTGTCCCGCCCGGCGGGCAGCAGCCGCTCGCGCGCCAGGGCCAGCCGGTCCGACGAGGTGTCGACGCCGGTGACCGCGGCGCCCCGGGAGGCCGCCATCAGCAGGGCGAGCCCCGAACCGCAGCCGAGACCGAGCAACCGCGTCCCGGGCCCCACGTCCAATCGTTCGTAGACGGCCTCGTAGAGCGGTACGAGCATCCTCTCCTGTATCTCGGACCAGTCACGCGCGCGTGCCCGCCGGTCCACGCGAGGGCCGTGCCCGGTGCGAGGAAGGTGCTGCCGCACGAGCGTAGGTGTCATAGGTAAGCGCCCCAATCAGCCGAGAGTTCCCGCGCCGCCCGATCGCCTCGCCCCCCGTGCGGCGCGCTCGCACTACCCCCGTCATGCCAGGAAACTCCGCCCTCGACCCGGCGTCCAGTGGAACGGGGCGGCGGCTTGGGAGTCGCTCGTGCCAGTGGCAAGAATTCACATTCCGGTAATCCGGGGGAGAGCGGACGGTTCCGGCCAAGGTCCGCAAACCGGTGATCACGGACGGCCCCGGAGCAGGTGACGGCGATGGGGTGGGCCGGTGGCGGACGCCGGTGGCGGAGGGGGTAACGTCGCGACCGTGGCACTCGCCCGAAGGGCCGGGGCCGGTGCGGGACCGCTCCCTCGCGAGGGCGGCCGAAACGTCCCTTGCGCATCCGTGGGCCACGGGAGCACCGGCGCGCGGACGCCTTGTACGCGCCGGGCCGGGGGGTCGTGTACGTCAGCCTACGCACCACCTTGAGGTGAGCTGCGAGGCTTCTCCGCAGATCAGCGCACCCGCCCTCGTCGGGACGCATGAGCGCATACTGACGGGTAAGGGCAAATTATTTGGGATGCCCCGGAATCGGAACACAGGGGCACCCAGGCTCGTTGTCATTACGTGAGCACGACACAGACACCACCTGTACTCGCCGCAGAACTGGCGCAGGCGTGGGCCGATATTCAGCGGTACCACCCCGAGCTGCCCGATCTTGCCGCGCCCGAGTCCCTGATCGGGGAGTCGTCGTCCGCGTGCGGTCACGAGCTCTCCTTCGAGCGACTGCTGCACGAGGCAGTCCATGGCGTCGCCGCCGCCCGCGGCGTACGCGACACTTCCCGCGCCGGCCGCTACCACAACCGCAGATTCCTCGCGATCGCAGAGGAACTGGGTCTGGACCACCCCGACGAGCCGCATCCCAGCAGCGGCTTCTCGCTGGTCTCCCTCACCCCGGAGGCGAAGCGGCGCTACCGTCCGACGACCGAGCGCCTCCAGCGAGCCCTGAAGGCGCACTCCGCCGCGACCGCGGGCGACACCGCCCGCAGCTTCCGCGGTCCGGCGGCACGGCACGGCTCGTCCGGCGGTGGTGTGCGCGTCAAGGCCGTCTGCGACTGCGGCCGCAATGTGCGCGTCGTCCCGTCGGTCCTGGCGCAGGCCCCCATCGTCTGCGGCGGCTGCGGCAAGCCGTTCCGGATCCCCGAGGGGGTGGCCGCGGCCGCGGGCTGACAGCAACCCGGCATCTCGTGGGTGCCGGACGCACGTCAGAGACGCGGATGCCGTCCGCGCGCGCATCCGTGGCAGCCGTGCCGCCCCGCAGGCACCCGGTGCGGCGGCACGGCCTCCGTCGCGCCGGGTGCCGGCGGGGCGTGTCCCGGTGCGGTCTGCCGCATCCTCGCGGTCCCGGGCGTCCCGTGGGGTGTGGCACAATGACTAGCTGTACTCGACAGTCGCACAGGAACCCTCTCTCCTCCGGCTGACGCGTCCATCGGGCACTCGGGTACCGCAACCCCACGCGGCCGTCTCGCCGTGCCCAACCACGTCAAAAACCAGGAGAACCAACTCCCGTGGCAGTCAAGATCAAGCTGAAGCGTCTGGGCAAGATCCGTTCGCCTCACTACCGCATCGTCGTCGCCGACTCCCGTACCCGCCGTGACGGCCGGGCCATCGAGGAGATCGGCAAGTACCACCCCACGTATCACCCCTCGGTGATCGAGGTCGACGGTGAGCGTGTGGCGTACTGGCTCGGTGTCGGCGCCCAGCCGACCGAGCCCGTGCTCGCCATCCTGAAGAAGACCGGCGACTGGCAGAAGTTCAAGGGCGAGCCCGCCCCGGCTCCGCTGCTGCAGCAGGCCGAGAAGTCCGCCCGCCCGTCGTTCGAGGCGCTCGGCGGCGAGGACGAGGGCAAGGGTGAGGCCATCACCCAGAAGAAGAAGGCTGAGAAGAAGGACGAGGCCCCGGCCGAATCCGCTTCGTCTGCGTCGACCGAGGCCTGAGTATGCTCGAGGACGCTCTCGAGCACCTCGTGAAGGGCATCGTCGACCATCCTGACGATGTGCAGGTCGCCTCGCGCGACCTGCGCCGCGGGCGTGTGCTCGAGGTCCGGGTCCACCCGGACGACCTCGGCAAGGTGATCGGCCGCAACGGCCGCACCGCACGCGCCCTGCGCACCGTCGTGGGCGCCATCGGCGGCCGCGGTGTCCGGGTCGACCTCGTCGACGTGGACCACGTCCGCTGACGCTCAGCGCAACCGGCTCGGGCCGGGGAGGGCCTCAGGGCCGTCCCCGGCCCGTCGTCGTACGACAGGAGAACAAGCACAGTGCAGCTGGTAGTCGCTCGCATCGGCCGCGCCCACGGCATCAAGGGCGAGGTCACCGTGGAGGTCCGCACCGACGAGCCGGAGCTGAGGCTCGGGCCGGGTGCCGTCCTGGCCACCGATCCCGCATCCGTCGGACCGCTCACCATCGAGACCGGCCGGGTGCACAGCGGCCGCCTCCTGCTGCGCTTCGAGGGCGTCCGTGACCGCAGCGGCGCCGAGGCGCTGCGCAACACCCTCCTCATCGCCGAGGTCGACCCGGACGAACAGCCCGAGGACGAGGACGAGTACTACGACCACCAGCTGATCGACCTCGACGTCGTCACCCGGGACGGGCAGCCGGTGGGCCGGATCACCGAGATCGCCCACCTGCCGACGCAGGACCTCTTCGTGGTGGAGCGCCCCGACGGCGGCGAGGTGCTCGTGCCGTTCGTGGAGCAGATCGTCACCGAGATCGACCTCGAGGAGCAGCGCGCGGTCATCGACCCGCCGCCGGGTCTCATCGACGACCGGGACGCCCACGACGAAGTCGCCGACGGACACGGCGACTTCCCGCGGGACGAGACCACTGCCCCGCGGGACGAGGCGTGATGCGGCTCGACGTCGTCACCATCTTCCCCGAGTACCTCGAACCGCTGAACGTCTCCCTCGTCGGCAAGGCGCGCGCGCGTGGACAGCTGGACGTCCAGGTGCACGACCTCCGCTCCTGGACCCGTGACCGGCACAACACCGTCGACGACACCCCGTACGGCGGCGGCCCCGGCATGGTCATGAAGA
Source organism: Streptomyces sp. NPDC058632 (assembly GCF_042717095.1). NCBI lineage: Bacteria > Bacillati > Actinomycetota > Actinomycetes > Kitasatosporales > Streptomycetaceae > Streptomyces > Streptomyces sp. NPDC058632. The sequence goes on from NZ_JBHXQZ010000008.1 coordinate 42,593, forward strand.
CCGAGCCGTGGGGCGAGGCGCTCGACGAGATCCTGGCGGACGGCTACGGGACCGGCGCACACGCGCCCGCCCTGATCGTCCCCACCCCCAGCGGCCGCCCCTTCACCCAGGAACTCGCCGTCCATCTCTCCGAGCGCCCCTGGCTGATCTTCACACCGGCCCGCTACGAGGGGATCGACCGGCGCGTCGTCGACGAGTACGCGACCCGCATGCCGGTGTACGAGGTGTCGATCGGCGACTACGTCCTGGCCGGCGGCGAGGCGGCCGTCCTCGTCGTCACCGAGGCCGTGGCCCGGCTGCTGCCCGGCGTCCTGGGCAACGCCGAGTCCCACCGGGACGACTCCTTCGCCCCGGGCGCCATGGCCAACCTCCTGGAAGGCCCCGTCCACACCAAGCCACCGGTCTGGCGCGGCCGGGGAATCCCCGACGTGCTGCTCAGCGGCCACCACGGGAAGATCGCCCGCTGGCGGCGCGACGAGGCACTGAGGCGCACCACGGCCAACCGGCCCGACCTCATCGAGCGCTGCGAGCCCGAGGTCTTCGACAAGAAGGACCGCGAGATGCTCTCCATCCTGGGCTGGGAGCCGGACCCGGCCGGGGAGCCGTACGGCCGATTTTGGCGCAGGACCGGCGGCGTGGAACAATAGGCCCCTGTTGTGCGTCGTCCGGCGTGCGCCCCTGCCGCAGGGGGACATGACGCCCGCTCCGAGCCGCACACCCCGATCCGAATTCCTATCGCCGTTGATGACCTGCGGCATCAGCGAAGAAAGCAGACGAAATGTCCCACCTGCTCGACTCCGTCGACTCCGCGTCGCTGCGCGACGACGTCCCGGGCTTCCGCCCCGGCGACACCGTCAACGTCCACGTGCGCGTCATCGAGGGCAGCCGCTCCCGTGTGCAGCAGTTCAAGGGCGTCGTGATCCGCCGACAGGGTGCCGGCGTGCGCGAGACCTTCACGGTCCGCAAGGTCTCCTTCTCCGTCGGCGTCGAGCGCACCTTCCCGGTGCACACCCCGATCGTCGAGAAGATCGAGCTCGTCACCAAGGGCGATGTCCGCCGCGCCAAGCTGTACTACCTGCGTGAGCTGCGCGGCAAGGCGGCGAAGATCAAGGAGAAGCGCGAGAACTGAGCGCTTTTCCGAGGTGGGCGCGGGGCCGGATAACATCTGGCCCCGATGGACACCGAAGCACAGCCGACGGAGCGCGACCGCTCCTCCCACCCGGCCGGACCCGAGGACACCTCGGGGGCCCCGGGCCCGGAGGGACGGTCGCGTTCCTCGTTGGCAGGGCACCTCGTGGGACGGCTTCCCGGGGGACGGCTCACCGCGGCCCTGTTCCTCGTGCTGCTGCTCCTGCTGGCGCTCAGCACCTTCGTGGCCCGGCCGTTCCAGATCCCCAGCGGATCGATGGAGCCCTTGTTGAGGGCCGGAGACCGCGTTCTCGTACTCAAGTTGGCATACCGTTTCGGTGCCGGACCGCAGCGCGGCGACGTGGTTGTGTTCGACGGCACCGGGTATTTCGGGGACGCCGACTACATCAAGCGCGTTGCCGGTGTGGCCGGGGACCACGTGGTCTGCTGCGACAAGGAGGGGAGGATCCGGGTGAACGGCCGGTCGGTCGACGAGTCGGGTTTCCTGTTCCCCGGTGAGAGCGCCTCCACGGTGCCCTTCGACGTCGTCGTCCCCGAGGAGCGTCTGTTCGTCCTCGGCGATCACCGCGAAGCCTCCAGCGACTCCCGTGACCGTCTCGGTTCGCCCGGCGGCGGCATGATCCCGGTGAGCAGGGTGATCGGCCGCGCAGACTGGATCGTCCAGCCCTTCGGCCGCGCCACCCGGCTGCACCGCCCCGACGCCTACACGCGCGTGCCGGCCCCGGTGCCGACGGCACGGGCGGACGCAGCGTACCCGGGGGAGGGGGCCCATGGGTAACCGCGGCAGACCCCGCGGCGTCCCGGCGAGCGCCGCGGACAATCTGCTGCCCACCGGCGCGCGCCGCGCGGCGAGCGCGGCGAGCGGCCGCAGCCGGGCCGACCGGCGCAAGCTCCAGCGGAAGGTCAAGCGGCGCCGCCGGCAGGGCGCGGTCAAGGAGATACCGCTGCTCATCGGAGTCGCCCTCCTGATAGCGCTGGTGCTGAAGACGTTCCTCGTCCAGGCCTTCGTCATCCCGTCCGGCTCCATGGAGCAGACCATCCAGGTCGGCGACCGCGTCCTGGTGGACAAGCTGACCCCGTGGTTCGGCTCCAAGCCGCAGCGCGGGGACGTCGTCGTGTTCAAGGACCCCGGCGGCTGGCTGCAGGACGAGCAGCCCACCCCCCAGAAGGAGGACCCGGTCGGCATCAAGCAGGTCAAGACCGGGCTCACCTTCATCGGCCTGCTGCCCTCGGAGAACGAGAAGGACCTCATCAAACGGGTCGTGGGGGTCGGCGGCGACCAGGTCCAGTGCTGCGACACGCAGGGACGGGTCACCGTCAACGGTGTGCCCCTGGAGGAGAACGACTACCTCTTCCCCGGGAACGCCCCGTCCACCACGCCGTTCGACGTCACCGTGCCCCAGGGGCGCCTGTGGGTGATGGGCGACCACCGGTCCAACTCCGCCGACTCCCGAGCCCACCAGGACACCGACTACGGTGGCACCGTCTCCGAGGAACAGGTGGTGGGCCGGGCCGTGGTCATCGCCTGGCCGTTCGGTCACTGGAACACGCTGGACGAACCGACGACCTACGCCTCCGTGTCGGACTCGACGACCGGGTCGACCGCTGCCGCCCAGCTGTCGCATAGGGTTGCCCCGGATGATTCGAACGGAATGATTCAGCTCCCGAGCCCTGCGGAACTCCCGCTCGTTATGGGAGTGGTGGGCCTGCGCCGCGTATGGGGCAGGCGGCGGCACAGAGTGAGGAGCTGGCGTGGGGGATGTGGCGGTTGGCGCACGGTCCGGAGCCGACGGCGAGGAGCACCGCGGACGTCCCGCGGAACCCTACGCCCCGGTCCAGGACGGCGCCGCGACCTCCGGGAGTGACTCCCCGGCGGCAGGAGAGGGAAGAGTGGCGGACGACCGGTCGGAGCGCGGCGGCCGGGGGCCGGACGAGCCGCCCCGCGAACAGAAGAAGCCACGCTCCTTCTGGAAGGAGCTGCCCATCCTGGTCGGTATCGCCCTGGTTCTGGCGCTGCTGATCAAGACGTTCCTGCTGCAGGCGTTCTCCATTCCGTCGGACTCGATGCAGAACACCCTTCAGCAGGGCGACCGTGTCCTGGTCGACAAGCTCACCCCCTGGTTCGGCTCCGAGCCCGAGCGCGGCGAGGTCGTGGTCTTCCACGATCCGGACAACTGGCTGGCGGGCGAGCCCATGCCCGAGCCCAACGCGTTGCAGACGTTCCTCAGCTGGATCGGCCTGATGCCGTCCGCCGAGGAGAAGGACCTGATCAAGCGGGTCGTCGGGGTCGGCGGTGACGTCGTCGAGTGCAAGGGCACCGGCCCGCTGACGGTCAACGGCGTCGCCCTGAACGAGGCGGACTACGTCTATCCGGGCAACACCCCGTGCAGCCAGGACGACCAGGGCGGCCAGTTCAAGGTCGAGGTTCCCGACGGCAAGATCTGGGTCATGGGCGACCACCGGCAGAATTCCCGGGACTCGCGCTACAACCGGGCCGACAAGAACAACGGCATGGTTCCGGTGAATGAGGTCGTCGGCCGTGCCGTCGTCATCGCCTGGCCGGTCGGCCGCTGGGACATGCTCGAGGTCCCGGACACCTTCGACCAGCCGGCGCTGGGCACGCAGGCATCGGCGTCCGCGGCGCTGACGGTGGCACCCCAGGGGGTCGCGCTCGTGGGCGCGGTGCCGCTGGTGCTGTGGCGGCGCGGGTGGGACCGCCGCCGCGAGAACGGGCCCAAGGCCTGAGCGCTGCGGGCGGCTGCCGGGGCGGTCGCCCGAGGGAGGGGCTGACCCGGTCCGGTACTTGCCGGGTAGGGTGCCGCCCATGACTGGGCAGAGCACGACACGTACGGCTTCGCGCGGCGGCGGTGCGGGCCCGGGCCCGGCGGGCAGCCGGACCGGGCGGCGACTGTCCTCACTGGCCGTGGTACTGGGTCTGGTGCTGTTCCTCGGCGGGTTCGTCTGGGGAGCGCTGGTGTACCTGCCGTACGCCGTGCCCACCCCCTCGATGGCGCCGACGATCGGTGCCGGGGACCGGGTGCTGGCCCAGCGCGTCGACGGCGGCGAGGTCCGCCGCGGCGACGTCGTGGTCTTCAGGGACGAGAGCTGGGCGGACGTACCGGTCGTCAAGCGGGTGGTCGCCGTCGGCGGGGACACCGTCTCCACCGGGCAGGACGGCAGGCTGAAGGTCAACGACACGGAGATCGACGAGCCGTATCTCTCCGCGGACGAGGTGACCGGGCTCAATGCCTTCCCGCAGGTGACCGTGCCGAAGGGCCGCCTGTTCCTGCTCGGTGACGAGCGCAGCGGGTCCCTGGACTCGACCTCCCATCTCACCGACACCGCGAACGGCACCGTCTCCCGCGGGGCGGTCGAGGCCCGGGTCGACGCGGTGGTCTGGCCGATGGACGGCATGCTGCAGGCTCCGACCGGCTTCGAGGAGCTCGGCGGACTCTCCTCACCGGGGCCGCTGCCGACGGTCGTCGCCCTGGTGATGGGCGGTGCCGTGCTCATCCTCGGAGGCGCCGCGTACGGCCCGCTCGCCGCGCGGGCCGGCGCCTCCCGGGCCCGTCGTGCGGACGCGGGAGCGGAGGCGGGCGGTGCCCGCTGAGGCGGCCCATGCCGCCGACGACTCCTACGAGGGCGGGGGCGGGGGCGGGCTGCGCAGGGTCGCCCGCGTCGTCCTCCTCGACCCGAGGGACCGCATCCTGCTGCTGCACGGACATGAGCCGGACGACCCCGCCGACGACTGGTGGTTCACGCCCGGCGGCGGCGTGGAGGGCGACGAGAGCCGTGAACAGGCGGCGCTGCGGGAGCTCGCGGAGGAGACCGGCATCACGGAGGTGGAGCTCGGGCCCGTGCTGTGGCGGCGGACGTGCTCCTTCCCGTTCGCGGGCCGCCGCTGGAACCAGGACGAGTGGTACTACCTCGCCCGCACCACCGGGACGGTCACCGGGGCCACGGCGCTGACCGAGCTCGAGCGGCGCAGCGTCACCGGAGCACGCTGGTGGACGTGCCCGGAACTGGCTCGGGCCCATGAGACGGTGTACCCGACGAGACTCGCCGAGCTGCTGCGCACCCTGCTCGACGAGGGTCCCCCGGCCGGACCCGTCACCCTGGACACCGAGACCGTCTAGGACAGGACCTGGACGCGGGTCCCGGGGCCGTCCGGCGGGTCGGGCCGGTTCGGGGACGGGGCCCCCGGGACTGGCGCACAATGGTGGGATCGCACAGGTGAAGGGGAACATGCCATGAGCGCCGAGGACCTCGAGAAGTACGAGACCGAGATGGAGCTGAAGCTCTACCGGGAGTACCGCGACGTCGTCGGTCTGTTCAAATACGTGATCGAGACCGAGCGTCGCTTCTATCTGACCAACGACTACGAGATGCAGGTGCACTCGGTCCAGGGCGAGGTGTTCTTCGAGGTGTCCATGGCGGATGCCTGGGTCTGGGACATGTACCGGCCGGCCAGGTTCGTGAAGCAGGTGCGCGTCCTGACATTCAAGGACGTGAACATCGAGGAGCTCAACAAGAGTGACCTGGAGCTCCCGGGCGGGTGACGGAGTTCTCCACAACCGCCGGGTTGTCCACCAAGATCTACTTTGGGCGGCCGGCTGCGTGACGGTGGGCGCCGGAGGTGGTGCCGACATGAACCCACGACAGCAGGCACGCAGCGCGCTCGGCAGGTACGGCGAGGCGCTGGCCGCGCGGCGGCTGGCGCAGGCCGGAATGACGGTCCTGGAGCGCAACTGGCGCTGCGGCAGGACCGGCGAGATCGACATCGTGGCCAGGGACGGCGACGCCCTCGTCGTCTGCGAGGTCAAGACCCGCAGGGCCGGGTCCTTCCAGCACCCCATGGAGGCGGTCACCCCCGCCAAGGCGGCCCGGCTGCGGAACCTGGCGCAACGCTGGCTCCAGGAACACGGGGGAGCGCCGCCCGGCGGCGTCCGCATCGACCTGGTCGGCGTCCTGCTGCCGGATCGCGGCGCGCCCCGGGTCGAGCATGTCCGGGGGGTGGCCTGAGATGGGGTTCGCCCGTACGTGTTCGGTGGCGCTGGTCGGCGTCGAGGGCGTGGTCGTGGAGGTCCAGGCCGACCTCGAACCGGGAGTGTCGGCGTTCACGCTGGTGGGGCTGCCGGACAAGAGCCTGACGGAGAGCCGCGACCGGGTCAGGGCCGCGGTCGTCAACTCCGGGGCGGAATGGCCCCAGAAGAAACTCACCGTGGGGCTCAGCCCGGCGTCGGTGCCGAAGGCCGGCAGCGGCTTCGACCTGGCCGTCGCCAGCGCCGTCCTGGGCGCCGCCGAGCGGATCGACCCGCGGGTGCTCGCCGACCTCGTGATGATCGGCGAACTGGGTCTGGACGGCAGGGTGCGGCCCGTCCGGGGCACGCTGCCCGCGGTCGTCGCGGCGGCCGACGCCGGATACGAACAGGTCGTGGTGCCCGAGTGCGCCGCCGCCGAGGCCTCGCTGGTGCCGGGCGTGTCCGTACTGGGTGTCCGCAGCCTGCGCCAGCTGATCGCCCTGCTCACCGACGAGCCGGTGCCCGAGGAGGAACCCGGCGGCCGGGGGCGGCCCGACCCGCTCCTGGCCGGACTGCGGGTACCCGGCACCGGCGCGGCCACCGGTATGCACAGCGCCGGCGCGGCACACTACGACACCGGCCACGACCTCGCGGACGTCGTCGGCCAGCTCCCGGCCCGGACCGGGGTGGAGGTGGCGGCGGCCGGCGGCCACCACCTGTTCCTCGAGGGACCGCCCGGCGCGGGCAAGACCATGCTCGCGGAACGGCTGCCCTCACTCCTGCCGCCGCTCGACCGCCAGGCGTCCCTGGAGGTCACCGCCGTGCACTCGGTGGCCGGCCTGCTGCCCCCGGACAAGCCCCTGATCGACACCGCCCCCTATTGCGCCCCGCACCACTCGGCCACCATGCAGGCGCTCGTCGGCGGCGGCCCCGGCATCGCCCGTCCCGGAGCCGTGTCGCTCGCCCATCGGGGCGTGCTCTTTCTGGACGAGACCCCCGAGTTCGGCAGCCATGCCCTGGACGCCCTGCGCCAGCCCCTGGAGGCCGGGCACGTCGTCATCGCACGCAGCTCGGGCGTCGTGCGCTTCCCGGCGAGGTTCCTCATGGTGCTCGCCGCCAATCCCTGTCCCTGCGGCCGATTCTCGCCGAAGGACAGCCTGTGCGAGTGCCCGCCCTCGTCGATCCGCCGCTACCAGGCCCGGCTGTCCGGCCCGCTGCTCGACCGGGTCGACCTGCGGGTCGAGGCCGAGCGCGTCACCCGCGCCGAACTGACCGCCGACGGGGCCCGTGGCGAGTCCACCGCCACGGTCGCCGACCGGGTGCGCGCGGCCCGGGAACGCGCCGCGCGGCGGCTCGCGGGCACCCCGTGGCGCACCAACAGCGACATCCCCGGGCGGGAGCTGCGCCACCGCTGGCATGCGGCACCCGGTGCGATGGAGGACGCCGAGCGGTGCCTGGAGCGCGGTGTGCTCAGCGCGCGCGGGCTCGACCGGGTGCTGCGGGTCGCGTGGACCGTCGCCGACCTGGTCGGCCGCGACCGGCCCGACGCCAGGGACGTCGCCCTCGCCCTGCACCTGCGTACCGGCGTCCCGCGCGGGGTGCCCATGGAGATCGGGGCGCTGACATGAGCGGCGCCGCCGAGCCCGCCGAGCCCGCCGAGCCCGCCGGGGCAGCCGGGGAAGCCGAGTCCGCCGGGGCAGCCGGGGCAGCCCGGTCCGCCGGGGCGGCCGGGCCCGCGGACGGTGAACTCCTTGCCCGGGTCCTTCTCACCCGGGTCCTCGAACCCGGCGACGAGACCGGTGGGCGGTGGGTGCGGGAGCTGGGCGCGCGGGAGGTGGCGGCGCGGCTGCGGGCGAGGGCCGGACCGTTGCCGGGGGCGAGCGGCCGCCGCTGGACAGGACTGCTGGCGCGGGCCGAGCAGGCCGACCCGGGCCGGGATCTCGCCGTCGCGCGGAACACCGGGGTGCGGTTCGTGTACCCCGGGACGGCCGAATGGCCCCGGCAACTCGACGACCTGGGGGACGGCCGGCCTCTCGGGCTGTGGGTGCGTGGCCCCGCCGACCTGCGGATGTGGGCACTGCGCTCGGTCGCCGTCGTCGGCGCCCGCGCCTGCACCGAGTACGGCGCCCACATGGCCGCCACCCTCGCCGCCGAGCTCGCCGAGCACGGCTGGGTCGTGGTCTCCGGCGGCGCCTACGGGATCGACGGCGCCGCACACCGCGGCGCGCTCGGCTCGGCCGGCGCCACCGTCGCCGTACTCGCCTGCGGCGTCGACCGGCCCTACCCGCGCGGACACACCGGGCTGATCACCAGGATCGCGGAACAAGGACTGGTCGTCGGCGAGTTGCCCCCCGGTGATCACCCGACTCCGAGCAGGTTCATCCTCCGCAACCGGGTCATCGCCGCACTCACCCGGGGCACCGTAGTCGTCGAGGCCGCGCACCGCAGCGGCTCCCTGGTGACCGCCAGAGCGGCAGGGCGCCTGGGACGTCACACGATGGGGGTACCGGGGCCGGCCACCAGCGGGCGCTCGGCCGGGGTGCACGAACTGCTGCGGCAGGGCGCGGTACTGGTCACCGATGCCGCGGAGATCGTCGAACTGGTCGGGGACATGGGCGAACTGGCCCCGGAGCGGCGCGGGCCGGTGCTGCCCCGGGACCTGCTGGAACCCGCAGCCCACCAGGTCCTCGACGCGCTGCCCGTGCGCGGGGCGGCCCCCGCCGACGGCATCGCGCGCGACGCACGGACCACCCAGGACGACGCGATCGCGAGACTGTACGAACTGCGTGCACTCGGGTACGTCGAACGACACGGCGACGGCTGGAAGTTGACACGCCAGGCGGTCATCCCGGTCGACGACGGTTCCGGTGTTCCCTGACGGAGGGTGTTCGGCCGTCCGGGGGAACGGCTACACCCCTTGGAAAATACGTCAGTTGGGACACCCGGGTGATCACGTAGAGCGACGAGGCTCACCCGGCGAGGTGGGGTGCGGGACACGCCCGCACCCGCCCCGACCTCACTTCTTCGCACACCGCGACCCCGCAGTCACGCTACGCTCACAAGCGTCCCCGCACGGAGCGACAGCACGGAAGGAAGCCCGGCAGGCGATCACCGCAGGCGGTACGGGCAGGCAGCACAGGCAGACGGCCCGGCATCAGACAGACGGCTCACCCAGGCAGCACCAGTCCACTGCAGAACGGCACAAGGCGACGAATGCCCCAGCACACCTCCGGGTCCGACCGGGCGGCGATCCCCCCAGCCGCCCGTGACGGTGGCAGCGTGCGGCCGCCCGCCCCCTCGACGCTCGACGAGCTGTGGCGGTCGTACAAGGCGACGGGCGACGAGCGGCTGCGGGAGCAGTTGATCCTGCACTACTCGCCGTTGGTGAAGTATGTCGCGGGCCGGGTCAGCGTGGGGCTGCCGCCCAATGTCGACCAGGCGGACTTCGTCTCCTCCGGGGTGTTCGGGCTGATCGACGCGATCGAGAAGTTCGACGTCGACCGGGAGATCAAGTTCGAGACCTACGCGATCACCCGCATCAGGGGCGCGATGATCGACGAACTGCGGGCCCTGGACTGGATTCCGCGCTCGGTGCGGCAGAAGGCGCGCAATGTCGAGCGGGCGTACGCGACGCTGGAGGCACGGCTCAGGCGTACGCCGACGGAGAGCGAGGTCGCCGGCGAGATGGGCATCGCCGTGGACGAACTGCACGCGGTTTTCAGCCAACTGTCGCTCGCCAACGTCGTCGCCCTGGAGGAGCTGCTGCATGCCGGGGGCGACGGCGGCGACCGGCTCAGCCTGATGGACACCCTGGAGGACACCGCCGCCGACAACCCGGTGGAAGTGGTCGAGGACCGGGAGCTGCGGAGGTTTTTGGCCCGGGCGATCAACACACTTCCGGAGCGGGAGAAGACCGTGGTCACGCTCTACTACTACGAAGGGCTCACCCTGGCCGAGATCGGCCATGTGCTGGGGGTCACCGAGAGCAGGGTCAGCCAGATCCACACCAAGTCCGTCCTCCAGCTCAGGGCGAAGCTGGCAGGTTTCCGGGGCTGAGCGGGCCGCCGGGCCCCCGCTCGACCCGCCGGCCGAGCCGGCCGCCGGGGTACGCCCGTCCGGCCTGCGGTTTCGGCCGGGGGCTCCCACCTCGCGCGGCGCGTCCGTAAAGTGGTGGCGTGCCAAGGATTCGAGCGGCCTCCGTGGCCGAGCACCGGTCGATGCAACGCGCCGCCCTGCTGGACGCGGCACGTTCCCTGCTGTCCGAGGGCGGTACGGAGGCACTCACCTTCCCCGCCCTCGCCGAGCGCACGGGCCTGGCGCGCTCCTCCGTGTACGAGTACTTCCGGTCCCGGGCGGCCGTCGTCGAGGAACTGTGCGAGGTCGACTTCCCGGTCTGGGCGGCCGAGGTCGAGACGGCCATGGCAGCGGCCGACGGCGCCGAGGCCAAGACCGAGGCGTACGTCCGCAAGCAGTTGGAACTGGTCGGGGACCGGCGTCACCGGGCCGTGGTGGCGATCTCCGCGAGCGAGCTCGACGCGGGCGCCCGGGAGAAGATCCGCGCGGCCCACGGCGGCCTCGTCGCGATGATCGTCGAGGCCCTGGGCGAACTGGGCCACGACCAGCCCCGGCTCGCCGCGATGCTGCTCCAGGGTGTGGTCGACGCGGCGGTGCGCCGCATCGAACTCGGCGCCGCCGAACACCCGGAGACGATCACGGAAGCCGCGGTCGCCATGACCCTGCGCGGTATCCAGCCCTGACGGCCCGGAGCCCCGGCCTCCCGGAGCCCGGACACTCCGACGCCGGACGTGCGGTGCTCCGGCGTGTGCCGGCTGCCGTCCGGCCGCGCAGGTCCCGGCCCCTCCCCGGCGTTTTCCGGTCCGGCGGGAACCCCGTCTCCCTGCCCCGTTCAGCCCTGCTCTCCCGTTCAGCCCTGCTCTTTCGTCCTCCCCCGCCTGCCGGTCACTCCGGTACCGGCAGGCCGAGGACCGGGAGGAGTCTCGGCGGGCCGGCGCGCAGGAGCCAGGGCGGGAGCAGGGCGAGCGGATCGAGGTAGACGTCCGCTCTGAGCAGGCCCCAGTGCAGGCAGGGAGCCGTGCAGTGCGGGCTCCTCGCCGGGTCCGTCGCCGCCACCGCCCCGACCACCTCACCCGGTGCCACCCGGGCCCCCTTCTCCACCGACGGGTGGACCGGCTCGTAGGTGGTACGCAGCGGCGGCGTCCCCGTGTCCGACAGCTCCACCGAGACGACGCCCCGTCCGGCCACCTGGCCGGCGAAGGAGACCCGGCCCGCCGCCACCGCCCGCACCGGTGTCCCCGGCACCGCCGCCAGGTCCGCTCCCCGGTGCCCGCGCCCGTACGGAGTCTCCGGTGGTTCCCAGCCCCGCAGCACCCGGGGCCGGACCCCCACGGGCCAGACCCGTCCGACGGCCGGCACCCCGGCACCGGCCCGAGCGGTGTCCCCGGCCAGAGCCGCGAGCTGCAGTGGCGGCGATGACGGCAAGGCCGTCGGCAGCGATGACGGCGGCGGGGGCAACAGGACCGTCGGTGTCAGGACCAGCAGGACGATCGGACGCGCCCACGCCCTCGGAGAGCGGCGCACGGACCGGTTCACGGACCGCCGCACGGACTGGCTCACGCATCGGCTCACTCGCATGCCGGAAAGCCTCCACGGAATCCGTGATCACGGCCCGGACCTGTGGACCGTCACCCGGTTGTGGACAACGGCGTCACCCGGTGCCCCGCGGGTCCCGTACACTTCTGGTGGCGACCCGGGTCACCGGGTCGACTTCGCACGCCCCGACATCAGGACCGGTCACGACCGCTCCCGGTGTCAGCGCCCCTCGGTCCTTCGTGGCAACGGCGCGTCGTGGGCGTCAGGCGCGGGAGCCGCCGGCTTCCGCGGCACAACCGAGAAAATCAAGGAGATACGGCCATGGCCGTCGTCACGATGCGGGAGCTGCTGGAAAGCGGCGTCCACTTCGGTCACCAGACCCGTCGTTGGAACCCGAAGATGAAGCGCTTCATCTTCACGGAGCGCAACGGCATCTACATCATCGACCTGCTCCAGTCGCTGTCGTACATCGACCGCGCCTACGAGTTCGTCAAGGAGACCGTCGCCCACGGCGGCACGGTCATGTTCGTCGGCACGAAGAAGCAGGCGCAGGAGGCCATCGCGGAGCAGGCCACCCGCGTCGGCATGCCGTACGTCAACCAGCGCTGGCTCGGCGGCATGCTCACCAACTTCTCGACCGTCTACAAGCGTCTGCAGCGCCTCAAGGAGCTCGAGCAGATCGACTTCGAGGACGTGGCCGCCTCCGGCCTCACCAAGAAGGAGCTGCTGGTCCTCTCCCGCGAGAAGGCCAAGCTGGAGAAGACCCTCGGCGGTATCCGCGAGATGCAGAAGGTGCCCAGCGCCGTCTGGATCGTGGACACCAAGAAGGAGCACATCGCGGTCGGCGAGGCCCGGAAGCTCAACATCCCGGTCGTCGCCATCCTCGACACCAACTGCGACCCCGACGAGGTCGACTACAAGATCCCGGGCAACGACGACGCGATCCGCTCCGTCACCCTGCTCACCCGTGTGATCGCCGACGCGGTCGCCGAGGGCCTCATCTCCCGCTCCGGTGTCGCCACCGAGGGCAAGGGCGAGAAGGCCGCCAACGAGCCCCTCGCCGAGTGGGAGCGCGACCTGCTCGAGGGTGAGAAGAAGGCCGACGAGACCCCGGCCGCCGCCGAGGCCGAGAAGCCGGCCGAGGCCGCCGAGGCGGAGGCCCCCGCGGCCGACGCTCCGGCCGCCGAGGCTCCGGCCGCCGCCGAGGCCGAGAAGCCGGCCGAGGAGGCCCCCGCGGCCGACGCCGCTCCGGCCGCCGAGGCCGACCAGGCCTGACCTGCCCGTCCGGGCTGATGACGGCGGGAGCGGGTGACATGAAGTCCGCTCCCGCCGTCCACCCTTAGGTGCGCGGCGCGTCACGGTCCTCCCGCTCACTGAGCACCGAAGACCCCGCAGATCTCCGATTCTCCAGACTTCGAGGAAGACTCACAGACTCATGGCGAACTACACCGCCGCCGACGTCAAGAAGCTCCGGGAGCTCACCGGCGCCGGCATGATGGACTGCAAGAAGGCGCTGGACGAGGCCGAGGGCAACGTCGAGAAGGCCGTCGAGGCGCTCCGTATCAAGGGCCAGAAGGGCGTCGCCAAGCGCGAGGGCCGCTCCGCCGAGAACGGCGCCGTGGTCTCGATCATCGCCGACGACAACTCCTCCGGCGTCCTCGTCGAGCTGAAGTGCGAGACGGACTTCGTCGCCAAGGGCGAGAAGTTCCAGGCCGTGGCCACCGCCATCGCCGAGCACGTCACCAAGTCCTCCCCGGCCGACATCGAGGCGCTCCTCGCCTCCGAGATCGAGGCCGGCAAGACCGTTCAGGCGTACGTCGACGAGGCCAACGCCAACCTGGGCGAGAAGATCGTCCTGGACCGCTTCGCCCAGTTCACCGACGGCTACGTGACGGCGTACATGCACCGCACGATGCCCGACCTGCCCCCGCAGATCGGTGTTCTCGTCGAGCTCGACAAGCAGACCGACGAGAGCGCCGCGGTCGCCAAGGGCGTCGCCCAGCACATCGCCGCCTTCGCGCCGAAGTACCTCTCCAAGGAGGACGTGCCGGCCGAGGTCGTCGAGACCGAGCGCCGCGTCGCCGAGGAGACCACCCGCGCGGAGGGCAAGCCCGAGGCCGCCCTGCCGAAGATCGTCGAGGGTCGCCTCAACGGCTTCTTCAAGGACGCCACGCTGCTGGGCCAGCCCTACGCGCTGGACAACAAGAAGTCCGTCCAGAAGGTTCTCGACGAGGCCGGTGTCACCCTGAAGCGCTTCACGCGCATCAAGGTCGGCATCTGAGTCCGTACCGCGACGGACGCGCGACCCCTATAGGGTCGTCAGCAGTCGTTCGGACACGCCGTCACGCACGCTCGCGTGCCGGACGACAGCAGATCTGACGAGGAGGCCATTGCCGCATGGGATGCGTCGTACACCCCACCGGCAGTGGCCTCCTTCGTATGTGCAACAGGTGAAAGAGGCGGGATCCCCGATGACCAAGGCTGAGAAGAGCGACGACGGCACCGTGCACGGACGGTTTCTGCTGAAGCTGTCCGGCGAGGCCTTCTCCGGTGGCGGGGGCCTGGGCGTCGACCCCGACGTGGTGCACGCCATCGCACGCGAGATCGCGGCGGTCGTCCGTGACGGCGCGCAGATCGCCATCGTCATCGGCGGCGGCAACTTCTTCCGCGGCGCGGAACTCCAGCAGCGCGGCATGGACCGGGCCCGCTCGGACTACATGGGCATGCTCGGCACCGTGATGAACTGCCTCGCGCTCCAGGACTTCCTGGAGAAGGTGGGCGTGGACTGCAGGGTCCAGACCGCCATCACCATGGGCCAGGTCGCCGAGCCCTACATCCCGCTGCGGGCCGTACGACACCTGGAGAAGGGACGCGTGGTCATCTTCGGCGCCGGCATGGGCATGCCGTACTTCTCCACCGACACCACCGCCGCCCAGCGCGCCCTGGAGATCGACGCCGAGGCACTGCTGATGGGCAAGAACGGCGTGGACGGGGTCTACGACTCCGACCCGAAGGCCAACCCCGACGCGGTGAAGTTCGACCACCTCGGGTACGGCGAGGTCATCACACGTGATCTGAAGGTCGCCGACGCCACGGCCGTCACCCTGTGCCGCGACAACAAGCTCCCCATCGTCGTCTTCGAACTGCTGGCGGAGGGCAATATCGCGCGCGCCGTCAAGGGTGAGAAGATCGGCACGCTGGTGGGTGACCCGACGTACCGGAAGTGACCGGACCACAAGCACCCGTCCGAGGGGCGACACCTCCGGGGGACGGACGGGACGGACCGGGCCGGGGGATGGACAATGTCCCACCGGTCGGGAACCGTGCAGGAAGAAGACGCGACGCAGCCGGCCGTTGCCCCGACAGGGAACCGCGGCCGGGCCTACTCAAGACACGCAGGAGCAAGTGGTGATCGAAGAGACCCTCCTCGAAGCCGAGGAGAAGATGGAGAAGGCCGTCGTGGTCGCCAAGGAGGACTTCGCCGCGATCCGCACCGGCCGTGCGCACCCGGCGATGTTCAACAAGATCGTGGCCGACTACTACGGCGCGCCGACGCCGATCAACCAGCTGGCCTCGTTCTCCGTGCCCGAGCCGCGCATGGCCGTGGTGACGCCGTTCGACAAGAGCGCGCTGCGCAACATCGAGCAGGCGATCCGCGACTCCGACCTGGGAGTCAACCCGAGCAACGACGGCAACATCATCCGCGTGGTGTTTCCCGAGCTGACCGAGGAGCGCCGCCGCGACTACATCAAGGTGGCCAAGGCCAAGGCCGAGGACGCCAAGGTCTCCATCCGTTCCGTGCGCCGCAAGGCCAAGGACGCCATCGACAAGATGATCAAGGATGGCGAGGTCGGCGAGGACGAGGGACGCCGTGCGGAGAAGGAGCTCGACGACACCACCGCGAAGTACGTCGCCCAGGTGGACGAGCTCCTGAAGCACAAGGAAGCGGAACTGCTCGAGGTCTGATGAACGACTCTTCCTGGGGGGCGCCGCCACAGGCCGGGTACTGGGGGCCGCCCGACCAGGGGCCCGTCCAGGAAGCCGGCCCGGCGGGTTCCCCGTACGATGCGCACTACGCGCAGCAGACTCGCCCCATGCCCATCGTGCCCGACGAACCCGAACACGGCGGTGACCAGGACGCGGATCAGGGGGCTGCTCGGCTGAGCGGCTCCCTGTTCCGAGACGAGACGACGCGGGCGCGCCCCCACCTCGGGGAGATGCCGTACCACCCGCAGAATCCGGAGTCCATGTCCGACGCCCCGCAGCCGGTGCCCCCACCGCGGAAGAAGACCGCGGGGCGTGATCTGGGTGCTGCGATAGGTGTCGGCGTCGGCCTCTGTGCGCTGGTCGTCGTCTCGTTGTTCATCGTGAAGGCCGTCTTCGTCGGCGTTGTCGCCGTCGCCATAGTGGTGGGCCTGCGGGAGCTGACGAAGCGGCTCGAGGAGCGCAAGGGCATCAAGGCGCCGTTCGTGCCGCTCGCGGCCGGCGGGGCGGCCATGATCGTCTCCGGGTACGTCTGGGGCAGCGACGGCGCCTGGATGGCCGTGGCGCTCACCGCGCTGGCGGTGCTGGTCTGGCGGATGGCCCAGCCGCCCGAGAACTACCTCAGGGATGTCACGGCGGGGGTCTTCGCCGCGTTCTACGTGCCGTTCCTGGCGACCTTCGTGTCGATGATGCTGGCCGCGGACGACGGGTCCTGGCGGGTGCTGACGTTCATAGTGATCACGGTCGTCGCCGACACCGGCGCGTACGCCGTCGGCTGGCGGTTCGGCACGCACAAGCTCGCCCCGCGCATCAGCCCCGGCAAGACCCGCGAGGGCCTGCTGGGCGCGGTCGGGTTCGCCATGGTGGCGGGCGCACTGTGCATGCAGTTCCTGATCGAAGGCGGCACCTGGTGGCAGGGGCTGCTGCTCGGCCTCGCGGTCTCGGTCAGCGCCACCCTCGGCGACCTGGGTGAATCCATGATCAAGCGGGACCTCGGCATCAAGGACATGGGCACACTGCTCCCGGGGCACGGCGGCATCATGGACCGGCTGGACTCGCTGCTGCCGACGGCGCCGGTGGTGTGGTTGCTGTTGGTGGTGTTCGTCGGCTCGGGGTGAGGGAAGGCCACGGTGCCGCGCGGCGGTAGCCGCACGTGGGTACGGTATGGACCGGCTGGACTCGCTGCTGCCGACGGCGCCGGTGGTGTGGTTGCTGTTGGTGATCTTCGTCGGCTCGGGTTGACGGTCATCAGGTACGCTGGAAGGGCCTGCGGCACTGGCTGCGGGCCCTTTTCACATTCCCCCGCCGATGCGGGGGTGTCCCGACGGTACGGCCATGCCGGAGCCAGGAGACCTGAGCCCTCCCCGCCGATACGGGGGTGCCGTAGGACCCGTCGTCATGAGGAGTTGCCCGACCGTGGCCCGTCCTGCTCCCGGTGAGCTCGCCTTCGTCGCCCCCCGCGGAGCGAAGAAGCCGCCGCGGCACCTTGCCGACCTCACGCCCGCCGAGCGCAAGGAGGCGGTCGCAGCGGCCGGTGAGAAGCCGTTCCGGGCGAAGCAGCTCTCGCAGCACTACTTCGCGCGGTACGCGCACGACCCGGAGCAGTGGACCGACATTCCCGCCGGTTCCCGGTCCAAGCTGCAGGAGGTGCTGCTTCCGGAGCTGATGTCGGTGGTCCGGCATCTGTCCACCGACCAGGGCACCACCCGCAAGACGCTGTGGAAGCTGTTCGACGGGACGCTCGTCGAGTCGGTGCTCATGCGCTACCCGGACAGGGTGACGATGTGCATCAGCTCGCAGGCGGGCTGCGGCATGAACTGCCCGTTCTGCGCGACCGGGCAGGCCGGTCTCGACCGGAACCTGTCCACCGCGGAGATCGTGCACCAGATCGTGGACGGGATGCGGTCGCTGCGGGACGGGGAGGTCCCCGGTGGGCCGGCGCGGCTGAGCAACATCGTCTTCATGGGGATGGGCGAGCCGCTCGCCAACTACAACCGGGTCGTCGGCGCCATCCGCCGCCTGACCGACCCCGAGCCGGACGGTCTCGGGCTGTCCCAGCGCGGGATCACCGTGTCGACGGTCGGGCTCGTGCCGGCGATCAACCGGTTCTCCGACGAGGGCTTCAAGTGCCGCCTCGCCATCTCCCTGCACGCGCCCGACGACGAACTGCGCGACACCCTCGTCCCCGTGAACACGCGGTGGAAGGTGCGCGAGGTCCTGGACTCCGGGTTCGAGTACGCGGCCAGGTCCGGGCGGCGGCTGTCCATCGAGTACGCGCTGATCCGGGACATCAACGACCAGGCGTGGCGCGGTGACCGGCTCGGGCGGCTGCTGAAGGGCAAGCCCGTGCACGTCAACCTCATCCCGCTCAACCCGACGCCCGGCTCCAAGTGGACCGCCTCGCGGCCCGAGGACGAGAAGGCGTTCGTGGACGCGATCGCCTCGCACGGTGTGCCGGTGACGATCCGGGACACCCGTGGACAGGAGATCGACGGGGCCTGCGGTCAGCTCGCCGCGAGCGAGCGGTAACCTGACCGGCACAGGAACAACAACTGCATACCGGGCCATCACACGTTCATATTCCGACAGGGGAGCGCCACAGCGCTGAGAGTGCGGCATCGGCCGCAGACCCTCCGAACCTCGCCCAGGTCATTCTGGGTAGGGAGATCGGTCATCACTCGAGCTGTTGCGCCCTGCCCGGGACACCCGCAGGGGTCCCGGGCAGGGCCGCGTCTCTTCCTGGTCACCCCCAGGAGGAAATACCGGTGAACATCACCAAGAAGGTCACGAGCCTGGCCGTAGGGCTGGGTCTGGTCACACTGTCCGCCTGTGGTTCCTCGTCCGACGGGTCGGACGGCTCCGGCGGCGACGGCCGAAGCGGCGGCGGTTCGAAGACCGTCACGCTCGTCAGCCACAACTCGTGGGCCGCGTCCGAGGACGTCGTCGCGGCCTTCGAGAAGCAGACCGGCTACCGGCTGAAGGTCCTGGAGGACGGCGACGCCGGGCAGGCCGTCAACAAGGCGATCCTGACCAAGGACAACCCCCAGGGCGACGTCTTCTTCGGCGTCGACAACACCCTGCTGTCCCGCGCCCTCGACAACGGGCTGTTCCAGCCGTACGAGGCGAAGGGCTCCGACCTCGTCCTTCCCGAGTACCGCGCCGACGAGGACAAGCACCGGGTCACCCCCGTCGACACCGGTGACGTCTGCGTCAACTACGACAAGGCATGGTTCGAGGAGCGCGACCTGGCCCCGCCGCGGACCTTCGACGACCTGGCCGAGCCCGCGTACAAGGACCTGCTCGTCACGTCGAACGCCTCCACCTCCTCGCCCGGCCTCGGCTTCGTCCTCGGCACCGCCGCCAAGTACGGCGACGAGAACTGGCAGGACTACTGGAAGAAGCTCAAGGCCAATGGCGTGAAGGTGGTCGACGGCTGGGAGCAGGCCTACAACGAGGAGTTCTCCGGCTCGGCCGGCGGCAAGCAGGCGGGGGGCGACCGGCCGCTGGTGGTGTCCTACGCCTCCTCGCCGCCCGCCGAGGTGATCTACGCCGACCCGAAGCCGAGGACCGCGCCCACCGGTGTCGCCGACGGCACCTGCTTCCGCCAGGTGGAGTACGCGGGGCTGCTGAGCAACGCGCAGAACCCCGAGGGCGGCAAGGCGCTGCTCGACTTCCTGATCAGCAAGCCGTTCCAGGACGACATGCCGCTCAACATGTTCGTCTACCCGGTGCGGGAGGCCGCCCAGGTGCCCGAGGAGTTCGTGGAGTTCGGACCGCAGGCCGAGAACCCCGAGACCATGGACCCGGCGAAGATCGCCGACCACCGTGACCAGTGGATCAAGTCGTGGACCTCGCTCGTCCTGAAGTGAGCCGTCCTGAAGTGAGCCGTCCCGAAGTGAGCCGGGCCGCGGCGCGGCGGCGCGGGGCCGCGGCCCGGCTCGCCCTGATGGTCTTGCCCGTCGCGTTCTTCGCCGTCTTCTTCGCCCACCCCGTCGCCGCGATCGTCGCACGCGGCCTGAGGGCCGACGGGGTCTGGCAGCTCGGGCGGATCGGGGAGGTGCTGGCGCAGTCCGACGTCCGGCAGGTGCTGTGGTTCACCACCTGGCAGGCGCTGGTCTCCACCGCCCTCACCCTCCTGATCGCCCTGCCCGGCGCGTATGTCTTCGCCCGCTTCGACTTCCCCGGCAAGCAGCTGCTGCGGGCCGTGGTCACCGTCCCGTTCGTGCTGCCGACGGTCGTCGTCGGTACGGCGTTCATGGCGCTCGTGGGGCGCGGCGGGCTTCTCGACGAGCTGTGGGGTCTGCGGCTGGACACCACCGTGTGGGCGATCCTGCTCGCGCACGTCTTCTTCAACTACGCCGTCGTCGTACGGACCGTCGGCGGGCTGTGGGGACAGCTCGACCCGCGGCAGGAGGAGGCCGCGCGGATGCTCGGCGCCTCCCGGCTCACGGCCTGGCGGACCGTCACACTGCCCGCGCTGGCCCCCGCCGTGGCAGCCGCCGCGCTGATGGTCTTCCTGTTCACCTTCACCTCGTTCGGTGTGGTGCAGATCCTCGGCGGACCCACCTTCGCCACCCTCGAAGTGGAGATCTACCGGCAGACGTCGGAGATCTTCGACCTGTCCACCGCCGCCGTCCTGACGATGATCCAGTTCGTCGCGGTGGGCGCGATCCTCGCCCTGCACGCCTGGACCGTACGGCGGCGGGAGACCGCGCTGCGGCTGGTGGACGCCTCCCGGACCGCGCGCCGGCCGAGCGGCACCGGGCAGTGGGCGCTGCTCGCCGGGGTCGTCGCCACCGTCGCCGTGCTGCTGCTCCTGCCGCTCGCGGTACTGGTGGAACGGTCCTTCGGCGACGTCGGCCTCGGCCACTACCGGGCACTGACCCACGACGACGGGGGCGTGTTCCTGGTCGCGCCGATCGAGGCGGTCGGCAACTCCCTGCGCTACGCGGTCGCAGCCACCGCCATCGCCGTGGTGATCGGGACCCTGGCGTCCGTCGCGCTCACCCGGCGCGACGCGGGACGGCTGGTGCGGGGCTTCGACGCCCTGCTGATGCTGCCGCTGGGAGTGTCCGCGGTGACCGTGGGCTTCGGGTTCCTGATCGCCCTCGACGAGCCGCCGCTGGACCTGCGCTCCTCCTGGCTCCTGGTGCCCCTCGCGCAGGCACTGGTCGGTGTCCCCTTCGTCGTGCGGACCATGCTGCCCGTGCTGCGGGCCGTCGACATGCGGCTGCGGGAGGCGGCGGCGGTGCTCGGGGCGTCGCCGTGGCGGGTGTGGCGGGAGGTGGACCTGCCGATGGTACGGCGGGCCGTGCTCGTCGCGGCGGGGTTCGCCTTCGCCGTGTCGCTGGGGGAGTTCGGGGCGACGGTGTTCATCGCGCGCCCGGACAACCCGACGCTGCCGGTGGCCGTGGCACGGCTGCTGGGCCGGCCGGGGGAGCTCAACTACGGACAGGCGATGGCCCTGTCGACGATTCTGATGATCGTGTGCGCGGTGGCGCTGCTGCTCCTCGAGCGGCTGCGGACCGACCGGTCCGGGGAGTTCTAGATGCTGCTGAGCCTCGAGGGTGCCACCGTCCGCTTCGGCGGGCGGGCGGTGCTTGCCACCGTGGATCTCCAGGTCGCCGAACACGAGATCGTCTGCGTGCTCGGGCCGAGCGGCAGCGGCAAGTCCACGCTGCTGCGGGCGGTGGCCGGGCTGCAGCCCCTCGACGCGGGGCGGATCTCGCTCGCCGGGCGCGACCAGGCGGGCGTGCCCGCACACCGGCGCGGGGTCGGGCTGATGTTCCAGGACCACCAGCTGTTCCCGCAGCGGGACGTGGGCGGCAACGTGGCCTTCGGGCTGCGGATGCGCGGCGCGTCTCGCGCCGAACAGACCCGTCGGGTAAGGGAGCTGCTGGACCTCGTCGGGCTGCCCGGGGCGGCCCGGCGGGCGGTGGCGGCCCTGTCCGGCGGCGAGCAGCAACGTGTGGCGCTCGCCCGCGCGCTGGCGCCCAGCCCGCGGCTGCTGATGCTCGACGAGCCGCTCGGTCAGCTCGACCGATCGCTGAGGGAACGGCTCGTCGTCGAACTCCGGGAGCTGTTCGGGCGGCTGGGCACCACCGTGCTCGCCGTGACGCACGACCAGGGCGAGGCGTTCGCCCTGGCCGACCGGGTCGTGGTGATGCGGGACGGGCGGATCGCCCAGTCCGGTACACCGCTCGAGGTGTGGCAGCGCCCGGCCGACGCGTTCGTGGCCCGCTTCCTCGGCTTCGAGAACGTGGCCGAGGCGACGATCGCCGCGGACGTCGCGGTGACGCCCTGGGGCAGGATCCCGGTGCCGGCGAACGCCCCGCAGGGCACCCGCACCCTGCTGGTCCGGCCCGCCGGCGTCCGTCTGGTCCCGGTCGGGGCGGGCCTGCGCTGCACCGTGGCCGCGCGTACCTTCCGCGGCACCCATGTCGCCGTCCGCCTCCAGCCCGAGGACGCGCCCGTTCTCGAGGCTGCCTGTGCGCTGCGGGCGGCACCGGAGGTCGGGGACGAGACCGGGGTGGAGTTCGACACGGACGAAATCGTCGTGCTCGGACAAGAGGCCCTGCCAGGGGTGAGCGGCATGACACCCCGAAACGGTCGCCGGAACAGCTTGCCCTGGTGAGGTGAACCGCCGGGAGGGACGAGGGCCCGCGCACAGCGATGGCCCGCCCCCACCGGGACGGGCCATCACGTCATGTCCTCGAGGCGTCAGCTGTCGCTGTTCGCCCCGCGACGGCGCATGCCGAAGAAGACCGCACCGCCACCGACGGCGACCAGGGCCGCCGCGATACCGGCGATCAGGCCGGTGTTGGAGTCGGCGCCGGTCTCGGCGAGGTTCGACTCACCGACGGCGGGCGACGGAGCGTTGTCCGAGGTCTCCGCCGGGGCGGTGGTCCCGGGCTCCGACTCCGACGGAGCCGGCGTACCGGGCTCGTCCTCGTCCCCGGGCGGGGTCGAGGCGGAGTCCGACGGCGTCGGAGCGGGCTCCGACGGAGCCGGGGGCTCCTCCTCTTCCTTGCAGGCCGTGGCCGGGGTGGTCAGGTTCGGCTTGATGTCCTCGTCCACGTAGGGCTCGGCCTTGACGTGGATGCGGTACTCGGCGTTGGGCTGCCAGTCCTCCTCGAAGGTGATGGTCACACCCTCGCGGGAACCCTTGACGACCTGCTCGCCGATCTTCTTCTCGTCGGCACCGTTGTTCTCCAGGAACACGGTGACGGTCGCGGGAACACCCGCCGGGTCGACGTCGGTGACGGTGATGACACCCTTGTCACCGACGCACTTCGCCTCGGCCGAGAACTCGTTGATGTTGCACGCGGCCGCGCTGCCGGCGAGGCCGATGGTGAGTGCGGCCGACGCGGAGACGACACCGAGGGTACGTACGGTGCGCGCGACGTTACGGCGCGAGGCCGTACGGCGTGATACGGACAGAACTGTCACGTTTGTCCTTACGGGATACGCAAATGCGGGGGGTTGAGGGGGCACTGATGGAGCATCAGCGCTCCCATGAGGCTCCCAGGTCTATAAGCGCCGCATAAGTAGTGTCAACGCATATGCCGATAGCAGGCCATCGTTTTACTCATTCGTTAACTCCCAAGGCGTTTCAACGCCTTGGGAGTCTCCTCGGTGGGCCCCCGCCCCCGGCCGCAGGTCTCCCCTCAGCCCTTCAGTGCGGACGGATCCATCCACACGACCTCCCAGGTGTGGCCGTCCAGGTCGTCGAAGGCGCGGCCGTACATGAAGCCCTCGTCCTGGGTCTCGAGGCTGACCGACCCGCCCGCCGCGAGGGCCCTCTCGACCAGCTCGTCGACCTTCTCGCGGCTCTCGGAGCTCAGGGCCAGCAGCACCTCGCTGGTCTTCGTGGAGTCGGCGATCTCCTTCTTCGTGAACTCCGCGTAGCGCTGCTTGGTGTGCAGCATCGCGACGACGGCCTCGCCGATCACGACGGAGGCGGTGCTCTCGTCGCTGAACTGTTCGTCGATCTCGTAGCCGAGCGCCGTGAAGAACTTCTTCGAGGCGTCGAGGTCGTCGGTGGCCAGGTTCACGAAGATCATCTGCTGTGTCATGGTGGTGCCTCTCCCGTGGGGTTCGTCGGTTCCGTCCCGGTTCCGGGGGGTACCGCGTCGTTCGAGAGGGTGGACCGGGGGCGGGTACGGAACTCATCGCCCTGCGGAGAATCTCTTCGGATTCCGGTGGCGTGTGGTGCGCGGTCTCAGAGGGCCAGGGGCAGGGTCGAGAGTTCGGCCACGATCACGGTCAGCGGGCCGAACAGGGCGAGGAGCGCGCCGGCCCTGAGGGCCGCGGCCCGGCGCGGTGTCGAGGGGGGAGCCCCGAGGCGCAGCAGCGCGGCCGTGGTACCGGCGTGCGCCTGCTTGGCCTCGACGGCCGCCGTGAGCAGCGTCGCCACGGTGCAGCCGGTCACCAGCAGTGCCCCGAGCAGGGTGAGCGGGCCGGCCGACGGGCCGTCGGCGTAGTGCAGCGAGCCCATGGCGTACGCGCCCGACAGCACGGCGCAGACCACACCCAGCGGGCGGCCGATCCTGGTGGCCTCCGCCATGAGGACCCTTCCGGCCAGCAGCCGCAGGGCACCCGGGCGGACCGACTGGAGCAGCCGGCCGCACAGGTGGGTGAGACCGGGACCGGCCAGCGCGAGGCCGACGGCGGCCAGCACCAGACCGGCCGGCGCGCCGGGCCGGTCGCCGGGCGCGGTGCCGGTGCGGCCCGCGTAGGCCTCCACGGCCAGCCCCATGGCCAGCACCGCGATGCCCCAGGGCAGACCGGACGGTGCCGTGCCGGCGCCGGGCGACGGCCCCGCGGCGACCGGCGCGGGGCTGCCCTCCGCGCCCTGCGGCCGTCCGGAATCCCTCCCCGGAAGATCCGCCCGCACCCGATCCTGCTGTGCCTGTGCCTGTGCCTGTGCCTGTGCCTGTGCCTGTGCCTCTGCCTGTGCCTGCTCCGGCGCCGCCCGCCGGCCTGCGGCCGGCCTGCGGCCGTGGGCCGCCGGCTCCAGGTGTGCGCCGAAGCGTCCGTACGCGCCGAACGTCTCCCGCGCCGTGGTGGCACGGTATGCGCCGAAGCGGCCGTACACCGTCCGCTCCTTACGGGACGGGCCCGCCGCCCGCTCGCGCGGACGCAGCGCCGTCGCCACCGCCACCGAGGCGCTCACCGGCACCAGCGTCAGCAGCGTCAGGGCCGCCGGGAGCGGCAGCGGCCGACCGGCGGCCAGGAAGTCGGTGCCGGTGCCGTCGAAGGGCATGCCGGTGAGGTCGCCGCGCAGGTGGAGGAAGACGAGCAGGGCGATCATCGACCCCAGCGTGCAGGCCAGGGCCGTGGTCGTCGCGGAGACCGCCATCAGCCGTGCCGGGCCGAGGCCGAGCGCCGAGAGCCCGGACCGGGGCCGGGTCCCCGGGTCGGTGCGGGCCACCGCGACCGCGAAGTACACCGTGGCCGCCAGCGGGGCCGCGCACCAGGCCAGCCGGAGCAGCGAGGCGGACGGCGTGCCCGCGTGGCCGATCGCGTGGCCGAGGGCGCACAGCAGCAGAAAGCCCGTACCCGCCGAGGCCGCCGTGACCAGGAGACGGCGCAGCTGGACGGCCGGACGGGCACCCCGGGTCAGACGGAGAGCGAGCACGCCGCCCGGCCCTCCGTCTCGGCGGTCCCGGAGACCGGAGGCAGATGTACGGTGCGCACCCGGCGCCCGTCGAGCAGCGACACCGTGCGGTCGGCGAGGGCGGCGGTGTCCGCGTCGGCGGTGGCGAGGAGCACCGTGATGCCGTGCGAACGGGCCGCCGTGGTGAGCGTGCGCAGGACGTGCCGCCGGTCGGCGCGGTGCAGCGGGGCGGTCGGCTCGTCGGCGAACAGCACCGAGGGGGCCGGGGCGAGGGCGCGGGCGATGCAGACCCGCTGCCGCTCCGCGTGCACCAGCTCCGCCGGCCGCTTGCGGGCCTTGTCGCCGATGTCGAGGCGCTCCAGCCACTCCAGGGCCGTCGCCCTGGCCCGGCGGCGGGCGGTGCCGCGCAGCATCAGGGGGAGGGCGGTGTTCTCCCAGACGTTCAGCTCGGGGACGAGCACCGGTGCCGGGTCGATCCAGCCGAAGCGCTCCCGGCGCAGCCGCTCGCGGGCGGCCGGGCGCATGGTGTGCACGGGCACGCTGTTGAACCAGACCTCGCCGTCCGCCACGGGGGCCAGTCCGGACAGGCATCGCAGCAGGGTCGTCTTGCCGCTGCCGCGCGGGCCGCCGACGGCGAGGATCTCGCCCTCCCCGACGCCGAGCGAGACCCCGCTCAGCCCGGGTGAGCCGTCGTCGTGCCGGAAGTGCAGGGCGCGTGCCCACAGCACGTCGTTGTCCGGTGGGGCCACCATGGCGTACACCTCGGTTCGGATCAGAAATGCCGTGCGAGATTCGTGAATCCCCCATGCGGGGGAACGAAAGCAGAGCCGATCGGTCACTGGGCACGCTAGGCAGCGCACGGCGGGACGCCGGACAGCACGCGGCCCCGGACCGCCGTTTCTCACTCGAACGGGCGGCACCGGGGCCGTATGCGATCATTCCAACCGAAGATCACAGCGGAAGATCACGGCTGAAGGGCGCAGTGCGGGGTCACAGCTTCGTCCATGCCTCCGACAGGGTGGCGCGCAGGATCTGCTCGATCTCGTCGAAGGTCTCCTGGTCGGAGATCAGCGGCGGGGCGAGCTGGACGACCGGGTCGCCGCGGTCGTCGGCACGGCAGTACAGGCCGTTCTCGTACAGCTTCTTGGACAGGAAGCCGTACAGGACGCGCTCGGTCTCCGCGTCGTCGAAGGACTCCTTGGTGTGCTTGTCCTTGACCAGTTCGATGCCGTAGAAGAAGCCGTTGCCGCGGATGTCGCCGACGATCGGCAGGTCGTACAGCTTCTCCAGCGTCGCGCGGAAGGCACCCTCGTGGTCCAGCACGTGCCGGTTGAGCCCCTCGCGCTCGAAGAGGTCGAGGTTGGCGACGCCCACCGCGGCCGAGACGGGGTGGCCGCCGAAGGTGTAGCCGTGCAGGAAGACGTTGTCACCCCGGTAGAACGGCTCGGCGAGCCGGTCGGAGACGATGCACGCGCCGATGGGGGAGTAGCCGGACGTCATGCCCTTGGCGCAGGTGATCATGTCCGGGACGTAGCCGAACTTGTCGCACGCGAACGTCGTGCCCAGACGGCCGAAGGCGCAGATGACCTCGTCGGAGACGAGCAGCACGTCGTACTGGTCGCAGATCTCGCGGACCCGCTGGAAGTAGCCGGGCGGCGGCGGGAAGCAGCCGCCCGCGTTCTGCACCGGTTCCAGGAAGACCGCGGCGACCGTGTCCGGGCCCTCGAAGAGGATCTGCTGCTCGATCTGGTCGGCGGCCCAGCGGCCGAACGCCTCCGGGTCGTCGCCGTGGATCGGGGCGCGGTAGATGTTGGTGTTCGGCACCTTGTGGGCGCCCGGCACCAGGGGTTCGAACGGGGCCTTCAGGGCCGGCAGGCCGGTGATCGACAGGGCCCCCTGCGGGGTGCCGTGATAGGCCACCGCGCGGGAGACGACCTTGTACTTGGTCGGCTTGCCGGTCAGCTTGAAGTACTGCTTGGCGAGCTTCCAGGCGGTCTCCACCGCCTCGCCGCCGCCGGTCGTGAAGAAGACCTTGTTCAGGTCGCCCGGCGCCTCGTGGGCCAGCCGCTCCGCCAGTTCCACGGCCTTGGGGTGGGCGTAGGACCACACCGGGAAGAACGACAGTTCCTGCGCCTGCTTGAAGGCGGTCTCGGCGAGCTCGACCCTGCCGTGCCCCGCCTGGACGACGAACAGCCCGGCGAGACCGTCGAGGTACCGCTTGCCCCTGTCGTCGTAGATGTGGGTCCCCTCGCCGCGGACGATGGTGGGCACGGGGGAGTTCTCGTACGAGGACATGCGGGTGAAGTGCATCCACAGGTGGTCGTACGCGGTCCGGCTGAGGTCCTTGGGGCTGTCGGTGCTCACGATTATCGGGTTCCCCACATATAGGTCTGCTTCTTGAGCTTGAGGTAGACGAAACTCTCGGTGGAGCGCACGCCGGGCACGGCCCGGATGCGTCGGCTGATGACCTCCAGAAGGTGGTCGTCGTCCTCGCAGACGATCTCGACCATGAGGTCGAAGGAACCCGCGGTCATCACCACGTACTCGCACTCGTCCATGGCGCTCAGCGCGTCGGCCACGGACTCCACGTCACCCTCGACATTGACGCCGACCATCGCCTGCCGGCGGAAGCCCACCGTGAGCGGGTCCGTGACGGCGACGATCTGCATCACGCCCTGGTCGAGCAGCTTCTGGACGCGTTGGCGCACGGCCGCCTCCGACAGGCCGACGGCCTTGCCGATGGCGGCGTAGGGCCTGCGGCCGTCCTCCTGGAGCTGCTCGATGATGGCGAGGGAGACGGCGTCCAGGTGGGGACCGCCGCCGTTTCCGGACTCGCGGGAGTCCCTGGGTTCTGCGCTTCGACTGGCCACACGGTCACTGTGCACGACGTCTCGATCGTTCCGCAAGGCACATTCGATGAAATCCGTTGTCGCAAGGGTTAATCTTTGCGGATTTCGCAGACTCGACGTGGGTGGGGGTATTGGATGCGTCAGGGGTCCGTCTAGGGTGGGTGTCTCAGAGGTTGGACACCTCCGACACCCACGAGGAACACCGGGAGGACCTGCAGTGAGCACCGAGCTGCGACGTCTGCGCAACTACATCGGCGGCGAGTTCCGTGACGCCGCCGACGGACGGACCACCGAGGTGGTCAACCCCGTGACCGGCGAGGCGTACGCGACCGCGCCGCTGTCCGGACAGGCCGATGTGGACGCCGCGATGGCCGCCGCCGCCGCGGCCTTCCCCGGCTGGCGCGACACCACGCCGGCCGAGCGGCAGAAGGCCCTGCTGAAGGTCGCGGACGCCATCGAGGAGCGCGCCGAGGAACTCGTCGCGGCCGAGGTGGAGAACACGGGCAAGCCCATCGGGCTGACCCGCACCGAGGAGATCCCGCCGATGGTCGACCAGGTCCGCTTCTTCGCGGGCGCGGCGCGGATGCTGGAGGGCCGCTCGGCCGGTGAGTACATGGAGGGCCTGACCTCCATCGTGCGCCGTGAGCCGGTCGGCGTCTGCGCCCAGGTCGCCCCCTGGAACTACCCGATGATGATGGCCGTGTGGAAGTTCGCCCCGGCGATCGCGGCGGGCAACACGGTCGTCCTCAAGCCCTCGGACACCACCCCGGCCTCCACCGTCCTGCTCGCCGAGATCCTCGGCTCGGTCCTGCCGACGGGCGTCTTCAACGTCGTCTGCGGCGACCGCGACACCGGCCGCATGATGGTCGAGCACGAGACACCGGCGATGGCGTCCATCACCGGTTCGGTGCGGGCCGGCATGCAGGTCGCCGAGTCCGCGTCCAAGGACCTCAAGCGCGTCCACCTGGAGCTGGGTGGCAAGGCGCCGGTCGTCGTCTTCGAGGACACCGACATCGCCAAGGCCGTGGAGGACATCTCCGTCGCGGGCTTCTTCAACGCCGGCCAGGACTGTACGGCGGCCACGCGCGTCCTCGTCCACGAGTCGATCCACGACGAGTTCGTCACCGCGCTGGCCAAGGCCGCCGCCGACACGAAGACGGGCGCCCCCGACGACGAGGACGTCCTCTTCGGCCCGCTCAACAACGCCGGTCAGCTGGCCCAGGTCCAGGGCTTCGTCGACCGGCTGCCCGCGCACGCGCGCGTGGAGGCCGGCGGGCGGCGCGTCGGCGACAAGGGCTACTTCTTCGCGCCGACCGTCGTCTCGGGCCTGAATCAGGACGACGAGATCATCCAGAAGGAGGTCTTCGGCCCGGTCATCACCGTCCAGAGCTTCACCGACGAGGACCAGGCCGTCACGTACGCCAACGGCGTCGAGTACGCGCTGGCCTCCTCGGTGTGGACCAAGGACCACTCCCGCGCGATGCGCATGTCCAAGAAACTCGACTTCGGCTGCGTGTGGATCAACACCCACATCCCGCTGGTCGCGGAGATGCCGCACGGCGGCTTCAAGAAGTCCGGCTACGGCAAGGACCTGTCCGCGTACGGCTTCGACGACTACACGCGCATCAAGCACGTGATGACGTCGCTCGACGCGTAAGCGCTCCGCCGAGGAGGCGGACGTCCTGGGCGCCGTCCGGGTCCGGGTCGTCCGCAGTCCGCAGTCCGCAGTCCGCGGGCCGTCTGCGGTCGGTCGCGCAGTTTCCCGCGCCCCTTCGGGGGCGCGGCCTACTTTTGAACACGTTCAACTCCGGGCGTACCCTGCCGTCATGAGCGACAGAGCCGCCCTGCTCAAGGGCGCTCGCGCCTGGTTGGTCCTCTTCGTCGTCTGCCTGGTGCTCAGCGGCGCCACGGCCTTCCCCCTGGTGCACGAACCGCGCTGGGCCGAGGAGGTGCTCCGCTCCCTGGGGACACCGGAGCACCTTCCCGCTCTCATGGAGTGGATCGAACAGGTCCGGGACGGGCTCGACGCCGCCGACGCCGAGTATCCGTTCCTCCTCTACGGCACCGACTGGCTGGCCTTCGCCCACCTGGTCGTCGCCGTCGCCTTCTACGGCCCCTACCGCGACCCGGTCCGCAGCATCTGGGTCATCGAGTTCGGCATGATCGCCTGCGCCGGCGTCGTCCCGCTCGCCCTCGTCTGCGGCCCGGTCCGCGGCATCCCGTTCTGGTGGAGCGTCATCGACATGGCGTTCGGGGTGTTCGGCGTGATCCCGCTGTACGCCGTGCGCAAGAAGGCCAAGCGGCTGGAGGCGCTCACGCCGTACGCCGTACCGACCGCCGCGGTGCCGGCGTGATCCGCCGGGCGGGCCCCTCCGGCCCTACCGGGCGGTGGTGCGCAGGGCGCACAGGACGTCGATGCGGTTGGTGGTGATCGAGTCGACGCCCAGCGCCAGCAGGCGGCGCATGGAGCGGCGGGTGTCCGGGGTCCACACGGAGAGCAGACAGCCGTCCGCGTGGACCCGGTCGGCGAGGGCCCGGTCGACCAGGCCGAAGCGGTAGTTCAGCCAGCGCGGCCGGACCGCCTCCAGGACACCGGCGCGCGGCGGGGCCGACGAGGAGACGGTGAGGGCGATCTCGGCGGACGGGTCCGCCGCGCGCACGGCGAGCATCGTGGCGGCGCCCGCGCAGTAGTAGACGCGGTCCCGGGCGCCGTGCTCCCGTACGGCGTCCACGATCCGGCGCACCGCCCGGGGGCCCGGATCGCCCGGCAGGTCCAGCATGACCCTGGCGCCCTCGGTCGCCGACAGCGCGTCCGGCAGCGTGGGCACACCGCCGTCGGTCAGGCCGCGCACCTCCTCCCAGGACAGTGACCGCAGCGGGCGGTCGTGCTCCCAGAGCCGCTTCAGCGTCTCGTCGTGCAGCAGGACCGGTACGCCGTCCCGGGTGAGGCGTACGTCGAACTCGACCGCGTCCGCGCCCTTGTGGAGCGCGGAACACAGCGAGGCGAGCGTGTTCTCGCGGACGTGGTACGGGTCGCCGCGGTGGGCCACGGCGGTCACGTGGTGCATGGCGGTCCTTCGCGGGTTCGGCTCACGGGACGGCTGGTTCACGGTGGTGGAGGACGGTTTCACCGCAGCGGTCGGGAGGAGAGCCAGGACGTGGTGTACGCGTCGATCTCGGCGGCCAGCCGTGCCTTGCCCGGCTCGTCCAGGAACGAGGCCTCCACCGCGTTCTTCGCCAGTGCCGCCAGACCCCGTTCGTCGAGGCCCAGCAGCCGTGCGGCGATCGCGTACTCGGTGTTCAGGTCGGTGCCGAACATCGGCGGGTCGTCGGAGTTGACGGTGACCAGCACACCGGCGCGGACGAACTCCTTGATCGGGTGCTCGTCGAGGCTGGTGACCGCGCGGGTGGCGATGTTGGAGGTGGGGCACACCTCCAGCGCGATGCGCCGCTCGGCGAGATGCGCGAGCAGTTCGGGGTCCTGTGCGGCGCTGGTGCCGTGCCCGATCCGCTCCGCGCGCAGGTCGACCAGGGCGTCCCACACCGTCCCGGGGCCGGTGGTCTCACCGGCGTGCGGCACCGAGCGCAGGCCCGCGGCGATGGCCCGGTCGAAGTACGGCTTGAACTGCGGCCGGGGCACCCCGATCTCGGGTCCGCCCAGCCCGAAGGAGACCAGGCCCTCCGGGCGCAGCCGGTCGTCGGTGGCGAGCCGCGTGGTCTCCTCGGCGGACTCCAGGCCGGCCTCGCCGGGGATGTCGAAGCACCAGCGCAGCACGGTCCCGAACTCCGACTCGGCCGCCTTGCGGGCGTCCTCTATCGCCTCCATGAACGCCCGCTCGTCGATCCCGCGACGGGTCGACGAGAACGGGGTGATCGTCAGCTCGGCGTACCGCACCTGCTGCCGGGCCAGCTCACGCGCCACCTCGTAGGTGAGCAGCCGGACGTCCTCCGGCGTGCGGATCAGGTCGACGACGGACAGGTACACGTCGATGAAGTGGGCGAAGTCCGTGAAGGTGAAGTAACCGGCGAGCGCCTCGGGGTCGACGGGGACCCGGGAGTCGGGGTGGCGCGCGGCCAGCTCCGAGACGATGCGGGGGGAGGCGGAACCGATGTGGTGCACGTGCAGTTCGGCCTTGGGCAGTCCGGCGATGAAGTCGTGCGGGCCGCTGCCCGCCGCCTCGGCGGACGCGGCGAGACGTTCGGTCATGGTCCCTCCCAAAAACGGCGTCCCCGGCCGGGGTGCGGCTGTGGCGGGACGCGGGTGATCGGCTGATCGGTGGATCGGGGGTCATCGTAGGCCGGGCGCGCACGAGGCGGTGCCGGGCCGTACCATGACGGGACGTTCGACGGAGGGGGTCCAGCGCATGTCCGACGACGCGCAGGCGCCGGAAGCGCGGGGGAACCCGGCGGGCGGCACTCCGCCCCGGGACCCGCATGCTCATGACGACGTCTGGGCGGCGCCGGCCGACAGCGGGGCCGCGCAGGCCCAGCCGCCCCAGAGCCCACCGCGGGAGGTGGCGCCGCCCGAGCTGACCCAGGTGGACCTCGGCAGCCACGGCGCGTCCGGACCGTCGGGCTCCGCCGGAGTCACCGACCCGTTCGCCCTCCCGGAGTTCGACCCGCCGGCTCCCGCCCCGGGAACACCCGGCGCGACCGGCGCACCCCCGGCCTCCGGCACCCCGTCCGCTCCCTCGACGCCCTCCGTGCACGACCAGCGGACGGTCACGTCCTTCCCCGCGGCGGGTGCCCCGACCGCACCTTCGGCCACGCCGCCCGCCCAGCCCTGGGCGGGCCCCGCCGGTCCTTCCACCCCGTCCGCTCCCGCACCGCCCGCGCCCGCCGGCCCCGGGGCGGCGGCCTCCAACCCCTTCGCGCCCCCGGCCACCGAGCCGGTCCCGCCGCCGCCCATCGCCCCCGGCGGTCCCGGCCAGGTGCCGTACGGCTACCCGGGCGGGAACGGGTACCAGGGCGGGTACGCCCACCCGGCCGCACAGCCGCCCGACCACGCCGGTGCTCCCGTCCACGGCGGCATGCCCGACCAGGGCTACTACGGCTGGACCGGCATGCCACCGCAGCCGGCCAACGGCATGGGTGTCACCGGACTCGTGCTCGGGATCATCTCGGCCTGCGTCTTCTGCCTCTGGCCGCTGGCCATCGGGCTCGGCGTCCTCGCCGTGATCTTCAGCGCCCTCGGCCGGGGCAAGGCGGCCCGGGGCGAGGCCACGAACCCGGGCCACGCCCTGGCCGGCCTCATCTGCGGCGGGGCCGGCATCGTGCTGGGCGGCGGCTTCGGTGTCCTCGTCGCCCTGCTCTGAGCGCTTCCGGCACCGCGTCGGAGGACCTTGCCCCACGGTGCTGTGACGCGCCGTCCACATACTGGTCCGGACGGTGTGGTGTCCGCCGGGCCGCCCGGACGGCACCGGCCGCACCAGGGCGAACGCCGCGTGCCGCACCACGGGTCACCCGGCCCCGCTCTCCCGGAGATGTGCGCGGGCCCGCATCAGGGCGAAGCCCAGGAGGTTCGGGCCGCGCCACCGGGCGGGGTCCGACGCCCTCTCGTCGCCGGCCGGGAGACCGATGCCCCAGACGCGGTCCCTGGGGCTCGCCTCGACCAGGACGCGGTCGCCCGTGTCCAGCAGGAAGGCGCGCAGGTCCGCGTGGGCCGCGAACTTGTGCGTGCTGCCCTCGACGACGACACGGAACCGCTCGCGCCGCCAGGTCGCCTCGTCGAAGCCCCGGACGAGCCGGCCCTCCTTCTTCGCGTCGGCGGGGTGCTGTGCGGTCAGGATCTTCCGTTCCGCCTCCGGGTCGGCGAATATCCGGGCCTTGGCCGCCATCATCCAGTGCTCGGCGGTCGCGTAGGTCACGCCGTCCACCGTGAACGGCGACGGCCACCACTGGCTCAGGCAACCCGCCCCGATCCGGCCGTCGGGCAGCGGCCGGTGCCCCCAGAAGTGCAGGTACTCGATCCGCTCCCCGACCGCCAGTGCCTCGATCAGGGCCTCGCGGGAATCGATCGCCCCCGCTCCCGCCGCAGCCCCGGGCTCGGCTCCGGCTCCCGCCGTCCCCGTCTTCGTTTCCGTGTTTCTCCCCATGCGCGTGAGTTTCGCAGTCGGCACCGGCAATCGGCCTGCCTTTTCCGCGACAGCCAGGGGTCCGTCGACAGATTTCGTTGCGTAACCAAATGGAAACAACGGAATCACTTGTTGGTGTCGTATGGCTCTGTCAGGATCGGCACTCAAATCGAGCCGGCGCCACGCCGCCCCCTCGGGGAAAACGGAGGAGAGCGACATGCAGCACCCGCGCAGGGCCACCCCGGAACGATTCCCGGCCCGGGAACGATTCGCCGACGGGGCGCAGTTCGTCGCGGGCCGCCCGGTGAAGGGCACCTCGGGCCGTACGCACACGGTCGTCGACCCGGCCACCGGCGAGGACGTGTACACCTACGACCTCGCCGGCACCGACGACGTGGACGCGGCCGTCGCCGCCGCGCGGGAGGCGTTTC
Source organism: Streptomyces sp. NPDC058632 (assembly GCF_042717095.1). NCBI lineage: Bacteria > Bacillati > Actinomycetota > Actinomycetes > Kitasatosporales > Streptomycetaceae > Streptomyces > Streptomyces sp. NPDC058632. Next base: position 77,330 of record NZ_JBHXQZ010000008.1, read on the forward strand.
CGGCGTGGGCCGGTGCCACGCCGGGCGAGCGGTCCGACGCGATGCACCGGTTCGCCGCCGTGGTCGCCGAGCGTGCCGAGGACTTCGCCCGCGCCGAGTCCCTGCAGTGCGGCAAGCCCCTGAAGCTGAGCCGGGAGTTCGACGTCCCCGGGAGCGTCGACAACATCGCCTTCTTCGCCGGTGCCGCCCGGCACCTGACGGGCCGGTCGGCCGGTGAGTACTCCGGCGACCACACCTCCTACGTGCGCCGCGAACCCATCGGCGTCGTCGGCTCGATCGCACCCTGGAACTACCCGCTCCAGATGGCCGCGTGGAAGATCCTCCCGGCGATCGCCGCGGGCAACACGATCGTCCTCAAGCCCGCCGAGATCACCCCGCTGACCTCACTGCTCTTCGCCCGGGCAGCCACCGACGCCGGCATCCCGGACGGCGTGATCAACATCGTCACCGGCACCGGCCGGGAGGCGGGCGAGCACCTCGTCGGCCATCCCGACGTGGCCATGACCTCCTTCACCGGCTCCACCGCCGTGGGCAAGCGGGTCGCCGCCGTCGCCACCGCCACCGTCAAGCGCGTCCACCTCGAACTCGGCGGCAAGGCGCCCTTCGTGGTCTTCGACGACGCCGACCTCGACGCCGCCGTCAACGGAGCGGTCGCGGGCGCGCTCATCAACACCGGCCAGGACTGCACGGCCGCCACACGCGCGTATGTGCAGCGGCCCCTCTACGAGGCGTTCGTGGAGCGCACCGCCGCGCTGATGGAGACCGTGCGGCTCGGCGATCCCTTCGCCGCCGGCACCGACCTCGGCCCGCTGGTCTCGCACGCGCAGCGCGAGAGGGTGGCCGGCTTCGTCGACCGGGCGCGCGCCCACGCGCGCGTCGTCACCGGCGGAGAGGCCCCGGGCGGGGAACTCGCCGCCGGCGCCTACTACCGGCCCACCCTGATCGCGGACGCCCCGCAGGACAGCGAGGCCGTGCAGGCCGAGATCTTCGGACCGGTGCTGGTCGCCCTGCCCTTCGACACCGACGACGAGGGCATCGCGCTCGCCAACGACACGCCGTACGGACTCGCCGCCTCGGCCTGGAGCCGGGACGTGTACCGCACCGGCCGTGCCACGCGCGAGATCAGGGCCGGGTGCGTGTGGATCAACGACCACATCCCGATCATCAGCGAGATGCCGCACGGCGGCTACCGGGCTTCCGGCTTCGGCAAGGACATGTCCGCGTACTCGTTCGAGGAGTACACCCAGCTCAAGCACGTCATGTTCGACACCACCGCGGTGGTCCGCAAGGACTGGCACCGCACGATCTTCGGGGACCGATAGCAGCCGGGCCGCCCGACCCGCGGCCCCACTCCCGAAAGGCACCACGCGTATGGAGCAGTACGATTCCGACCGCCTTTCCCCGGCCCGGGCGGCCGCCACGCGGCGCGGCTTCCGCAGCGGCAGGGCGGCCCTGTCGCGCCGGTCCCTGCTGCGCGCCTCCGCGGGCGGTGTGCTCGCGGCCGGCGGAATCGGGGCGCTGAGTGCCTGCGGCATCCCGCCGGCGGGCAACACCCGGGGCGGCGTACCGGCCGAGGACCACTCGGAGAAGGAGAAGCGCGTCGCCTTCTCCAACTGGACCGAGTACATGGACGTCGACGACGGCGGGCACCGGCACCCCACGCTGGACGCGTTCACCGAGCGGACCGGCATCAAGGTCACGTACACCGAGGACATCAACGACAACACCGAGTTCTTCGGCAAGATCAAGCCGCAGCTCGCCGCCGGCCAGGACACCGGCCGCGACATCGTCGTCCTCACCGACTGGCTGGCCGCCCGCCTGATACGCCTGGGCTGGGTGCAGAAGCTGGACCCGTCCCACCTGCCGCACGCCTACGCCAACCTGTCGCCGCAGTTCCGCAGCCCCGACTGGGACCCGGGCCGCGCCTACTCCTACCCCTGGCAGGGCATCGCGGCCGTCATCGCCTACAACAAGAAGGCGCTCGACGGCGTCGAGGTGAAGACCCTCTCCGACCTGTTGGACCACCCGAAGCTCAAGGGGCGCGTCGGCCTCCTCACCGAGATGCGCGACACCATGGGGCTGACCCTGCTCGACATGGACAAGGACCCGGGGAAGTTCACCGCCGACGAGTACGACGCGGGGATCGCCCGGCTCCAGAAGGCCGTCGACAAGGGGCAGGTCCGCCGCTTCACCGGCAACGACTACACCTCCGACCTCAGCAAGGGCGACTTCGCCGCCTGCGTGGCCTGGGCCGGGGACGTCGTTCAGCTGAAGGCGGACAACCCGGACATCGACTTCCTGATCCCGGACAGCGGCTACATGATGTCCAGCGACAACCTGCTGATTCCGAACAAGGCCCGGCACAAGACCAACGCCGAGCGGCTCATCGACTACTACTTCGAGCCGCGGCCGGCCGCCGAACTCGCCGCCTACATCAACTTCGTCTGTCCGGTCGAAGGTGTGAAGGACGAGCTCGCGAAGATCGACGTGGACGCGGCGAACAACCCGTTGATCCTCCCCGACCAGGCCATGCAGGCCAAGTCCCGTGCCTTCCGCTCCCTGAGCACCGAGGAAGAGACGGCATTCGAAACGAAGTTCGCGAAGCTCACGGGGGCGTGACGAGATGAAGACGACCAACGACACGGCCGCCCACGGCGGGGACGTCCGCCTCACCGGCCTCGGCAAGACCTACGGCGCGTTCACCGCCGTCCACCCCCTCGACCTGACCGTGCCCGAGGGCTCCTTCTTCGCCCTGCTCGGCGCGTCCGGCTGCGGCAAGACCACCACCCTCAGGATGATCGCCGGCCTGGAGGAACCCACCACCGGTGCCGTCCACCTCGGCGACCAGGACGTCACCGCGCTCCCGCCGTACAAGCGGCCGGTGAACACCGTCTTCCAGTCCTACGCCCTCTTCCCGCACCTCGACATCTTCGAGAACGTCGCCTTCGGTCTGCGCCGGCGCGGCATCAGGAGCGTGAAGAAGCAGGTCGGGGAGATGCTGGAGCTCGTCCAGCTCGGCGAGCAGGCCCGCAAGAAGCCGCACCAGCTCTCCGGCGGCCAGCAGCAGCGCGTCGCCGTGGCCCGCGCCCTGATCAACCACCCGAAGGTGCTGCTGCTCGACGAGCCGCTCGGCGCCCTCGACCTGAAACTGCGCCGCCGGATGCAGCTGGAGCTCAAACGCATCCAGACCGAGGTCGGCATCACCTTCGTGCACGTCACGCACGACCAGGAGGAGGCCATGACGATGGCCGACACGGTCGCCGTGATGAACGCGGGCCGCGTCGAGCAGCTCGGCCCGCCCACCGAGCTGTACGAGAACCCGCGCACCACGTTCGTCGCCGACTTCCTCGGCACGTCCAACTTCATCGAGGCCGACGTCGACACCAGGTCGGGCGACGACATCGTGCTGAAGGCGGGCGGCGGCAAGCTCGTCCTGCCCTCGGCGCGCAACAGCGGCCCCACGGCGACCGGCGGCAAGGTACTGCTCGGAGTGCGCCCGGAGAAGATCTCCCTCGTCCACGCCGACGACGCCGGCCGGATCCCCGAGGGCCGCAACCGGATCACCGGCCGGATCTCCGACTCCAGCTACCTGGGCGTCTCCACCCAGTTCGTCGTCGACAGCCCGGTCTGCACCGCGTTCGAGGTCTACGTCCAGAACATCGACCGCGACGACCGGCTGGTGCCCGGAGCCGAGGTCGTCCTGCACTGGAACCCGGCGCACACCTTCGGTCTCGACGCCGCTCGGTCCCCGCTCGCGGGGACAGCGGGCTCCGCCGGTGCGGAGACCGTCGAGGAGGAGGCCGCCTGATGGTCACCGTCACCCAGTCGCCGCCGCCCCGGTCGGCGCCCCTGGCGCCGGCCCCGCAGGCGAAACCGCCGCGGAAGCGGGGCCGCTGGACGCCGTACCTGCTTCTGCTGCCCGGCCTGCTGTGGCTGTTCGTCTTCTTCGCGCTGCCGGTGATCTACCAGGCCTCCACCTCCGTCCAGACGGGTTCCCTGGAGGAGGGCTACGAGGTCACCTGGCACTTCGCCACCTACGGGGACGCGCTGTCCGCGTACTGGCCGCAGTTCGGCCGCTCGGTGCTCTACGCGGCCTCCGCGACCGTGCTGTGCCTGGTGCTCGGCTACCCGCTGGCATATCTGATCGCCTTCCGCGCGGGACGCTGGCGGAACCTGATCATGATCCTGGTGGTCGCGCCGTTCTTCGCGAGCTTCCTGATCCGCACCCTCGCCTGGAAGACGATCCTCGCCGACAGCGGCCCCGTGGTCGGGATCCTGAACACGCTGCACGTCCTGGACGTCACCTCCTGGCTCGGCTTGACCGCCGGCGACCGGGTGCTGGCCACACCGCTCGCCGTCGTCTGCGGTCTGACGTACAACTTCCTGCCGTTCATGATCCTGCCGCTCTACACCTCCCTGGAGCGCATCGACCCCCGGCTGCACGAGGCGGCGAACGACCTGTACGCCAAGCCCTCGACCACCTTCCGCAGGGTCACCCTCCCGCTGTCCATGCCCGGCGTCGTCTCCGGCACGCTGCTGACCTTCATCCCGGCCACCGGCGACTACATCAACGCGGACCTGCTCGGCTCCACCGACACCCGCATGATCGGCAACGTGATCCAGACGCAGTTCCTGCGCGTCCTGGACTACCCGACGGCCGCGGCGCTCTCCTTCATCCTGATGGCCGCGATTCTCTTCGTCGTCACGTTCCACATCCGCAAGTCCGGCACGGAGGATCTGGTGTAAATGGCCTTCGTCAACTGGCTCAAGCGCCGTCTCGTCGTCATCGCGGGGCTGCTGACGCTCGCGTATCTGCTGCTGCCGGTCGTGGTGGTGGCCGTGTTCTCCTTCAACAGGCCCAAGGGCCGCTTCAACTACGAGTGGCAGGAGTTCTCCACCGACGCCTGGAAGGACCCGTGCGGGGTCTCCGGCCTGTGCGGCTCGCTGTCGCTCAGCCTCCGGATCGCCCTGTGGGCGACCCTCGGCGCCACCGTGCTCGGCGCCATGATCGCCTTCGGGCTGGTCCGCTACCGCTTCCGCGCCCGTGGCGCCGTGAACTCGCTGGTCTTCCTGCCGATGGCGATGCCCGAGGTGGTCATGGCGGCGTCGCTGCTGACCCTGTTCCTCAACATGGGCGTCCGGCTCGGCTTCTGGACGATCCTCATCGCCCACGTCATGTTCTGCCTCAGCTTCGTCGTGGTCGCCGTCAAGGCGCGCGTGATGTCGATGGACCCGCGCCTCGAGCAGGCCGCCCAGGACCTGTACGCCGGTCCGGTCCAGACGTTCCTGCGGGTCACCCTGCCGATCGCGGCGCCCGGCATCGCGGCGGGCGCGCTCCTCGCCTTCGCCCTGTCCTTCGACGACTTCATCATCACCAACTTCACCTCGGGGTCCACCGTCACCTTCCCGATGTTCGTCTGGGGCTCCGCGCAGCGCGGAACTCCGGTACAGATCAACGTCGTCGGTACGGCCATGTTCGTCGTCGCCGTGCTGCTGGTGTTGGCCTCCATGGCCGTCGGCAACCGCCGCAAGCGGCAGAAGGCGTAGGGGGCCGGGACCATGAACCGCTGGACGAAATCCCTCGCCGATGCCCGCCCGTCCGCGTACTGGCTGGACGACCCCGGCCGGCCGGGGCCCCGGCCCGCCCTCACCGGCGCCGAGACCTGCGACCTGCTGGTGGTGGGGGGCGGATACAGCGGGTTGTGGACGGCGCTGATCGCCAAGGAACGCGACCCGGGACGGGACGTCGTCCTGGTGGAGGGGCGCGAGGTGGGCTGGGCGGCCTCGGGCCGCAACGGCGGATTCTGTGCCGCCTCCCTCACCCACGGCCTGTCCAACGGCCTGGCCCGCTGGCCGGACGAGATCCACGCGCTGGAGCGGCTGGGCTCCCGCAACCTCGACGCCATCGAGGAGACGGTCGCCCGCCACACCATCGACTGCGACTTCGAACGCACCGGCGAGCTCGACGTCGCCACCGCGCCCCACCAGGCACGCGAACTGCGCGACTGGCACCGGGAGATCGACCGCCGGGGACTCGCGGAGGGGGTGGAGTTCCTGGACACGGACGAGGTCCGCGCCCAGGTCGACTCGCCCACCTTCCTGGCCGGCCTCTGGGACCGCAGGGGCGTGGCCATGCTCCACCCGGCGAAACTCGCCTGGGGGCTCAAGCGGGCCTGCCTCGGCCTCGGCGTCCGCGTGTACGAGCACACCCCCGCCCTCACCCTGCGCTCCTACGGCGCCGGACTGGCCGTGCGCACCCCCTACGGGCAGATCCGCGCCCGCACCGCCGCCCTCGGCACCAACGTCTTCCCCAGCCTGGTCAAACGGGCCCGCGCCTACACCGTTCCGGTCTACGACTACGCCCTGATGACCGAGCCGCTCACCGACGCCCGGCTGGCGTCCGTCGGCTGGCACAACCGGCAGGGACTCGGCGACAGCGCCAACCGGTTCCACTACTTCCGGCTGACCGCCGACCACCGCATCCTGTGGGGCGGCTACGACGCGGTCTACCCGTACGGCGGGCGGGTGCGCGCCGAGTACGACGACCGGCCGGAGACCTACGCGAAGCTCGCCCAGCACTTCTTCACCTGCTTCCCGCAGCTGGAGGGCGTCCGCTTCACCCACGCCTGGGGCGGTGCGATCGACACCTGCTCCCGCTTCTCGGCGTTCTACGGCACCGCCCACCGGGGCAGGGCCGCCTACGCGGCCGGCTTCACGGGGCTCGGCGTCGGCGCCACCCGTTTCGGCGCCGAGGTGATGCTGGACCTGCTGGCGGGGGAGCGCACCGAGCGGACGGAGCTGGAGATGGTGCGCAGGAAGCCGCTGCCGTTCCCGCCCGAGCCCTTCGCCTGGACCGGCATCGCGCTCACCAAGTGGTCGCTGGCGCACGCCGACACCCACGACGGACACCGGAACCTGTGGCTGCGGACGATGGACAGGCTGGGGCTGGGCTTCGACAGCTGAGAACAGGCGGAGACTGCGGCGCGGCCCATGGGGCGTGCGGCGGCCCGAACCCGACTGGTTCGGGGGCGGAGGTCCGGCGGACCCTCGACGGCTACTTCGGCCGACCGTCCGGCTGCCGGTCAGCGGCTGCCGGACGGCTGCCCCGGCCGGCCAGGAGCCAGAGGCACATCAGCAGGACCGCTCCCAGACACCAGCCGGCCACCACGTCCAGCGGCCAGTGGTAGCCCCGGCGCACCAGCCCGTAGGAGGCACCGGCGACCAGGCCGGCGCAGAGCAGCAGGAGCGCGCGGCGGATCGCCGGCGAGCGCAGCAGCGGGAGGAGGAGCAGGACCGCCGCGCCGTACGCCACGACAGCGGTGGCGGTGTGGCCCGACGGGTAGTAACCGACCGCCGGGGGCACGGCCGGGGTGCCGGGGCGGTCGGTCCACTCCTTCAGGGGCACGACGAGCACCGGCACCAGGGCCATCGCCGCGGCTCCGGCGGCGGGCGGCAGCCACCAGCGGCCTTGGCCCGCGGCCCGCCCCCGCCACGCGACGTACACCAGGGCGGCCGCGAGGAGGGGCACGGCCACCTCGATGTTGCCGAGGTCGGCGAGCGCTTCGGAGGCCGTGTCCGGCTCGATGAGCGCCCTGCTCAGCCGTTCGTCCAGGTCCACCAGCGGGCCGTCGGTGACGACCTGCCAGGTGATCAGGGCGAAGAGGAGAACGGGAGGCCCGAGCAGCAGCATGGTGCACAGCGTGGCATGCGCGGGCTCACGGCCGTTCGCAGGGCAGGGCATGCCGAAGGGCCAGTGCAAGGGGGGGGGTGAGCACTGGCCCTTCGGAGGGGACGGCCTGCCGCGCGTAACGCGTGAGCAGCCGTCCGGACCGGAACGCCGCGCGCCCCGGGGGGTTTGGGACGGGCGGCTGTCCGATCGTGAGGAGACCCGGAACCCGGGGGCTCCGGTTGTGTGCGCGAGGGCACGACCAGGTCGAAGCTGGGGAGGCCTCGGCCCGTACCGCCCACAGTCCCCTGTGAGCGGGTGTCTCTCTTGTCCCGGTAGAACCTACGGCAGGGGGTGGGCCCGCGACAGGGCCAACCGGCTCCTGTCATCCACCCCGCACACGTTCTTCACACGCTCTGCCGCTCGCGCCCCGGCAGTGGATGCCGGAGCGGCTCACCCGCTTCGTCGGCGGCTCAGATGTGCACGAATGCCTGTTCAGACGCGTGCGAACGCCTGCTCGAGGATGTCCAGGCCCTCGTTCAGCAGGCCCTCGCCGATGACCAGCGGCGGCAGGAAGCGCAGCACGTTGCCGTAGGTGCCACACGTCAGGACCAGCAGGCCCTCCTGCTGGCAGGCCTTGGCCAGCGCGGCCGTCGCCTCCGCGTCCGGCTCCTTGGTCGTGCGGTCCTTGACGAGCTCGATGGCCATCATGGCGCCGCGGCCGCGGACGTCGCCGATGACGTCGAACTTCTCGGCCATCGCGGTCAGCCGGGCCCTCATGACCGCCTCGATCGCCTTGGCCCTCCCGTTGAGGTCCAGCTCCTTCATCGTCTCGATGGCGCCGAGCGCGCCCGCGCAGGCCACCGGGTTGCCGCCGTAGGTGCCGCCGAGGCCGCCGGAGTGGGCCGCGTCCATGATCTCGGCGCGTCCGGTCACGGCGGAGAGCGGGAGTCCGCCTGCGATGCCCTTGGCGGTGGTGATCAGGTCCGGGACGATGCCCTCGTCCTCGCAGGCGAACCACTGGCCGGTGCGGCAGAAGCCGGACTGGATCTCGTCGGCGACGAACACGATGCCGTTGTCCGAGGCGAACTCGCTGATCGCGGGCAGGAAGCCCTTCGCCGGCTCGATGAAGCCGCCCTCGCCGAGCACCGGCTCGATGACGATCGCGGCCACGTTCCCGGCGCCGACCTGCTTGGAGATCTGGTCGATGGCCTGGGCGGCGGCCTCGGGGCCGGCGTGGGCGGCGCCGGTCGGCCAGCGGTAGCCGTAGGCGACGGGGACGCGGTACACCTCGGGCGCGAACGGGCCGAAGCCGTGCTTGTAGGGCATGTTCTTCGCGGTGAGCGCCATGGTGAGGTTGGTGCGGCCGTGGTAGCCGTGGTCGAACACCACGACCGCCTGCCGCTTGGTGTGGGCCCGCGCGATCTTGACGGCGTTCTCGACGGCCTCGGCGCCGCTGTTGAAGAGGGCCGACTTCTTGGCGTGGTCGCCCGGGGTCAGCTCGGCGAGCGCCTCGGCCACGGCCACGTACCCCTCGTACGGCGTGACCATGAAACAGGTGTGCGTGAAGTCGGCGAGCTGGGCGGTGGCACGGCGTACGACGGCCTCGGCGGAGGCGCCGACCGAGGTCACCGCGATGCCCGAGCCGAAGTCGATCAGCCGGTTGCCGTCGACGTCCTCGATGATCCCGCCGTCCGCACGCGCGGCGAACACGGGCAGCACGGAGCCCACGCCCTGCGCGACCGCGGCGGTACGGCGGGCCTGCAGCTCCTGCGACTTCGGGCCCGGGATGGCGGTGACGACGCGGCGCTCCTGCGGAAGTGCGGTCATGAGGGGCTCCTGGGGGGTGAAACGGACACGTGCCTTCTTTTCTCGCAGGCTAGGGCGGGGGAGGGAGGCTGGGCATGCTCCATGTGGGCGTTGTCCGGGGGGCCGGGTTGTCCGGTGTGGACATAGCGGGGGACGGAGGGCGGGGAGAGGGCGACGCAGGGGGCGGCGGGCGTGCGGGCGGCCCGGGGCCCGGCGGGCGTGCGCCGCGCGGTGCCGGCCGGGGAACCGCGCGGGATTCGGGGCGCACCCGGCACCGTGCGAAGTGCCCTCGTGGCCCGGCCCGGCCGGGTGAACGGTGAACTCGCCCTGCGGGGGCGTTAGATTGGCTCGCTGATGGTGAACGGCGCGGCAGCTCAGGGGGCAAGGGCGATGGACAGCGACGGGACGCAGGACGCGCGGGGCACGCACGCGAACCCGGTGCCGCGCCCTGCCGGGCCACCGGAGGTGCCCTCGGCGCCCCCGAGGCCGGCCAGGGCGCCGGGCATGCCGCCGTTGCCGGACGGGTCGGCGTTCCTGACCTGGCTGCGCACCCCCCGCCCCGAGGCACTGCCCGGCGTATGGCGGTTCGGGCACCGGCCCCGGCCGATGGAGGAACCGGTACAGATCGCGACCCGGGAACTGCTCAGCGGAGCACTCATCGCCCTGCTCGTGGGGTGGCTGATCTGGTCACTGCTGGCGAATGGCTATCTGGGCGGCTGGTGGCTCCTTCCCCTGGAGCTGTTCACTCCGGATTCGTGGCGCACCAGCGACGACCAGATCGTCAACCTCATTGTCTGGGACGGCTACACCCTGCTCGTCGTGTTCGCGATCATGATCGGGGTGGGGAGGCTGGGCCGCTGGGGTGAGGTCTGGCGCCGTTTCGGGGCACCCCGACTGCGACGCCCCGGGCCGAAGGAACCGCAGCCGACCACCGAGGACGATCCCGCCACCTGGCCCGCGCTGCGTGCCGCCGGCGCCACCGACGCGGCGGACCGGCTCGCCGCCGACGCGCGCGCCGGGCTGATGCGGGACGTCGACCACGCCCGGATCACCCGCGCCTGGCAGGGCGTACGCAGCGGCCGGCACCCCCTCGCCACCTTCACCGGCGCCGTGCTCGGCCACGGTGCCGCCGCCTGCCCGCACCCCTCCGGTGCCCGCGACCTGCCCGCCCGGCAGGCCCGGCACGACCTGGTCACCGGTCAGGTACGGCTCGGCACCACCGCCGACGACGTCCGCAACCCGTACGCCTACCGGGGCACCGGCCTCGCCCTCGGCCCCGAGCTGCTGGGCACCTCCCTGGTCGCGGTCGGACCGGCCGGCTCCGGCAAGACCAGCGCCGTCGTCCGGCCGATCGCCGAGTCGCTGTGCCTGCACGCGCTCGCCGGACGCGCCGCCGTGGTCGTCGTCGGTGCCGCCGGCGTGGCAGCCGGCCCGGCCGACGCGTACGACGTCGTGGTGCGGATCGGCAACCCGGACTCCGCGTACGACCTCGACCTGTACGGCGGGACCACCGACCCCGACGAGGCCGCCGCGGTTCTCGCCGAGGCGCTGGTCGGCGACCTGGCCGATCCGCACCCGGGCAACGACAGCCGGCGCGCCACCACCGTCCTCGCCCAGTTGCTCGGTCCCTTCCACGCGGTGCACGGCCGCTTCCCCTCCGTCCCCGAGCTGCGCGGCCTGCTCGACGGCTCGCCCGGCCCGCTGGCCGAGCTGCGCCAGGGCCTGACGGAGACGGGGCAGCAGTCGCTGCTGCGCGAACTCGACGCCCGAGAACGGCAGATGGCGCACCCCGGCGACGTCGGAGGGGTCCTCGCCGACCGGGTGGCGCTGCTCGACCGGCCGGCCTTCGCGACGTTCTTCAAAAGCAGGGGCTTCGACACCTCCGGGCAGTCCCGGCCGTTCACCCTCAAGGCGCTGGACCATCCCGTACGGGTCCGCGTCGACCTGCCCGCGCGGGGCCACGCCGACGCCTCGCGACTGCTGGCGCGGCTCGTCCTCGCCCAGTTCACGGCGAGTGTGACGGAGCGCGAGGACCGGTCCTTGTTCGCCTGCCTGGTGCTGGACGACGCGACCGGTGTCATCACCCCCGAGGCCGTACGCGGCATCCAGCGGCTGCGGTCGGCGAACGCCGGGGCCGTGCTCACCCTGCGCACCCTGGACGACGTGGCGCGGCCGCTGCGCGGCCCCCTGCTCGGGACCGTCGGGTGCAGGATGGCGCTGGCCGGGCTGACCCCGTGGGACGGGCAGGACTTCGCCGAGGTCTGGGGCAAGGAGTGGACCGAGGCACGGGACGTCACCGACCGGCAGATCATCGCGGAGAGCCCGGCGGGCAAGGCCTGGCACGGGGTGCGGCGGGCCATCACCGGCAAGGCGCCCACCGCGCGGGCGGTCACCGTACGGCAGGTCGAGCGGGAGCGGTGGTCCGCGTCCGAACTCGCGCACGCGCTGCCGGCCGGGCACGCGGTGCTGTCCCTGACCGATGTCCGGGGTGAGCACGCGCCGCCGCTGCTGGTCGACCTGCGGGGCTGAGAAGCGCGGCGGGAGCGGCGCATATGTGATGACGCGGCGTGCATACGGTGAGGCAGAATTGATAGAGGTCGTTCATACGCGACGGCCAAAACGTCAGACCGTTCACCGACCCGGACACCGACCGACCGTTCCCGCCGTCGACCTGAAGGCGCCATGCCCCTGACGCTCGCTTCGCTCGCCCACCACTCCGCGCTCAAGCTGACCGTGCGCGCGGGCGAGGACGGTCTCGACGTACCGGTCCGCTGGGCGCACGCCAGCGAGCTGGCCGATCCCGTGCCGTACATGGAGGGCGGCGAACTGCTGCTCATCACCGCGCTCAAGCTGGAGGCGGAGGACGCGGCGGTGATGTGCCGCTATGTGAAGCGGCTGGTGGAGGCAGGGGTCGTCGGCCTCGGCTTCGCCGTCGGCGTCCACTACGAGGACATCCCCGAGGCACTGGTCGACGCCGCGCGTCAGGAGGGTCTGCCGCTCCTCGAGGTGCCGCGCCGCACCCCCTTCCTCGCGATCAGCAAGGCCGTCTCCGCCGCCGTCGCCGCCGACCAGTACCGCGCGGTGACCGCGGGGTTCGCGGCCCAGCGGGAGCTGACCCGGCAGGGGCTGACCGGCGGCCCCGAGGGCCTGCTGGCCGCGCTCGCCACCCAGATCGACGGATGGGCCGCGCTGTACGACGCCTCGGGCGCCGTCGTCGCCACGGCGCCCGACTGGGCGGGCCGGCGCGCCGCACGGCTCACGGCCGACGTGCGGCGGCTGCGGGAGCGGGCAGCGCCCGCCTCGTCGGTCGTCGCCGGACCGGAGGACGACGACCGGGTCGAACTGCACTCCCTCGGCACCGGCCGGCGCCCCCGTGCCGCGCTCGCCGTCGGCACGGCCGCCACGCTCGGCACCGCCGAGCGGTACGCCGTCCACTCCGCCATCGCGCTGCTCACCCTGACCACGGAACGCTCCCGCTCCCTGCACGCCGCCGAACAGCGGATCGGGGCCGCCGTCCTGCGCATGCTGCTCGCCGGGGAGCCGGACCACGCCCGCGCGGTGGCCGGACACCTGTACGGCGGTCTCCTGGACGCGCCCTTCCGGATCGTCGTGGCCGAGACGGGCACGGCGCCCGCCGCCCGCGCCCAGGGCGACCCGAACGGCGACGCCCTCGACGCGCTCGCGGAAGCCGTGGAGTCCGCCGCCGCCCGCTCCGGCGAGGCGGTTCTGGTCGTGCCGGAGGGAGAGCGGCTGGTGGTGCTGGCCGCCGACGGCGGCGCGGCCGTGGCCGCGTGCCGCGACCACGCGGCCGCCCTGGAGGCCGCGCGCGGCGCCGGGGGCGCCCACGAGCCCCTCGTGGGCGCCGACGAGGACGAACTGGTCGTGGGCCTCTCCGCACCGGTCGGTCCCATCGCCGCCTCCGCCGCCTACAAGCAGGCCGGACAGGCGCTGTCGGTGGCCAGGAGGCGGGGGCGGGTGCTGGTGGAGCACGAGCAGATGGCCGCCGGGTCCGTGGTGCCGCTGCTCGCGGACGACGCGGTCCGCGCCTTCGCCGACGGACTGCTGCGGCCCCTGAACGAACACGACGCGACCGGGCGCGGCGACCTCGTCGCCTCCCTGCGCGCCTGGCTCTCCCGGCACGGGCAGTGGGACGCCGCGGCCGCCGACCTCGGCGTGCACCGCCACACCCTGCGCTACCGCATGCGCCGCGTCGAGGAGATCCTCGGCCGCTCCCTGGACGACCCGGACGTCCGCATGGAGCTGTGGCTGGCACTGAAGGCGACGTCGTCCGACTGACGGCCGCCGACCGATCTGCCAAAGCGGCGCGCACCGGAAACCGACTGCTACGACTCGGACAAGCGTCACGTCGTCGGCACGCCCCTACGGTGGACGCAGCAGGCCACGTACACCCCCACGCGGAAGGGCCGGATCACTCATGCCCCAGAAAGACACGGCGGCCACCCACGCCTTCTGGCTCGCCGGCCGTCGGGCCACCGGCGAGGCCGCCTTCGACGTCACCTCTCCGTGGGACGGCCGGGTCGTCGGCACGGTGAGCGAGCCCACCGACGCCCAGGTCGAGGAGGCCGTGGCCGCCGCGTACGCCGTACGGGACGAGTTCGCGGCCACCCCCGCCCATGTCCGCGCCGCCGCTCTCGACCACGTCGGCCGACGGCTCGTCGAGCGCGCCGAGGACATCGCCCGGCTGATCTCCGCCGAGAACGGCAAGCCGATCAAGTGGGCGCGCGGCGAGGTCGGCCGGGCCGTGTCCGTGTTCCGGTTCGCCGCCGAGGAGGCACGCCGGTTCAACGGCGGCGAGGGCCAGCGGCTCGACACCGACGCCGGCGGCCAGGGACGGCTCGCCCTCACGCGGCGGTTCCCGAAGGGCGTCGTCCTGGGCATCGCGCCGTTCAACTTCCCGCTGAACCTGTGCGCCCACAAGATCGCCCCGGCCATCGCCGCCGGTGTCCCCATCGTCCTCAAGCCCGCGCCGGCGACTCCGCTGTCCGGGCTGCTCATCGGTGAGCTGCTCGCCGAGACCGAACTGCCGGCCGGCTCCTGGAGCATCCTCCCGGTCCCGAACGACCGCATGCCCGCCCTGGTGCAGGACGAGCGGCTGCCGGTGATCTCCTTCACCGGCTCCGAGAAGGTCGGCTACGCGATCATGGACTCGGTGCCGCGCAAGCACTGCACCCTGGAGCTCGGCGGCAACGGCGCGGCCGTCGTCCTCGCCGACTGGGCGAGCGACGAGGACCTGGACCACGCCGCGCAGCGCATCGCCACCTTCTCCAACTACCAGGGCGGTCAGTCCTGCATCTCCGTGCAGCGGGTCATCGCGGACGCCTCCGTGTACGACAGGCTGCTGCCGCGCATCGTCGCCGCCGTCGAGGCCCAGGTCACCGGCGACCCGGCCGACGACGCGACCGACGTCGGCCCCCTGGTCGGCCAGGACGCCGCCGAGCGGGTCGAGGCATGGGTGCAGGAGGCCGTCGAGGCCGGCGCCGCCGTCCTCACCGGGGGCAAGCGCGACGGAGCCTCCTACGCGCCGACCGTGCTCGCCGACGTACCGGCCGGGGTGACGATCGCCCGCGAGGAGGTCTTCGGGCCCGTCCTGACGGTGACGAAGGCGGACGGCGAAGCAGCGGCCTTCGCCGCCGCCAACGACTCCAAGTACGGCCTCCAGGCAGGAGTGTTCACCCACGACCTCCAGGCCGCCTTCCGGGCCCACCGCGCCCTGGAGGTCGGCGGTGTCGTCATCGGCGACGTGCCTTCCTACCGCGCCGACCAGATGCCGTACGGCGGTGCCAAGCAGTCCGGTGTGGGCCGCGAGGGCGTGAGGTTCGCGATGGACGACTACACCTACGAGCGGGTGATGGTCCTGACCGGCCTCGCCCTGTGAGACGGGCGGTGGGTGCCTGACAGCGGAAGGAAGGGGCCCGGCACCGATGCCTTCCGGTGCCGGGCCCCTTCCTTCCGGTGCCGATGCGTACCTCTTCCTGTCTTTCAGCCGGAGAAGCCGACCCGCGCGAGCCGCAGCGCGCCGCGCAGCCTCAGGCGGACCTCGTGCACGCCGGCGGTGGCCACGGGGACCTCGGCGGAAGCGAGGGGGGCCTCGAGCGTGACATAGGCGTACGGGCCCGAGGTGGGTTCCCGCGGGGACAGCACGGCGAGCACCGGGCCGTTGTCGAGGGAGAGTTCGACACTGCCCTCGCCGGACACCTCGACACTCACCCCCGTCGTCCCGTTTCCGAGGTCGCAGCGGCGGAAGACCAGTTCGCCCTCCTGCCCGGCAACCGGCGTCACCGCGTCGCCCGACTCCCTGGTCCGGTCGACGATCTCGGTGCCGCTCTGCTCGTCGAAGCCGGCCGCGTCCAGACCGTGCTCGAGGACCGCACGGGGGACGGCGGGTTCGCCGTCGAGCGTGACGGTGGTCCACTGCCGGACGTCCGTGCTGGACGCGCCTGCCAGCAGCTCGTACCGGCCCGGTTCCACCCGCCACCGGCCCACCGCCACGTCCCAGAACGCGAAGGCGGACAGGGGGAGCTCGAAGACGACCTCGGCCGTCTCGCCGGGCGTGAGGGTCAGCCGCCGGTGGGCCACCAGCTCGCGCAGCGGACGCGGCACCGACGGGTCCACGGCCCGCGTGTAGAGCTGGGCGACCTCGTCGGCCGGGACGGCACCGGTGTTGGTGACCGTGAACGACACCCGTACCGCCTGCCCCTCGGCGCGTGCCGTCAACCCGCCGTAGGCGAAGGCCGCGTACGACAGACCGTGCCCGAAGGGGAACAGCGGAGTGCCCCCGAAGTACAGGTAGGTCTGGCGGGAGCCGATCACGTCGTAGTCCAGCAGGCCGGGGAGATCGGCGTCGTCGGCGTACCAGGTCTGCGGAAGCCGGCCGGCGGGGGAGACGTCACCGGCGAGCACCCGGGCCAGCGCGGTGCCCGCGGCCTGCCCGCCGTGCGCGGTCCAGAGCACCGCCGGCAGGTCCGTCGGATCGACCGCGTACGGGTAGGCCGAGACCAGCACCAGCACGGTGTTCGGGTTGGCGGCGCGGGCCGCGCGCAGCAGCAGCTCCTGCTGGGCGGGCAGCCGGAGCGTCGTCCGGTCCTCGGTCTCCCGGCCGTTGATGTGCGGGTCGTTGCCGGCGACCACCACGACCACGTCGGCCTGTGCCGCGGCCCGCGCCACCGCCTCCTCGCCGTTCTCGGTGACGATCAGCTCGAAGACCTCGGCACCCGGTTCGTCCACCGCGTTCTCGGCGGCAACCTTCACACCGTCGGCGGCGACCTGCACAGGGCGTCCCGTTCCCACGTGCCTGAGGAGGTGACCGCCGCCGTGCGGTTCCAGCCGGAACGTCTCCTGCACCACCCAGCCGCCCGGCTGGTCGGCGGAGGCGCGGAGGTAGCCGTCCTCGGCGACCGACAGGTACCGGCCGTCCGGGGCACGCAGGGTCAGCACGCCCTCGCCCCAGTCGACCAGGGCGAGCTCGGTACCCTCCGGCCCGGCGGTGAGCGGGGCCAGGTCGGTCCGGCCCGCGAGCAGCGCCGGGTCCAGCGCGCCCGCGGCGCCACGCACCTCGTCGGGGCTGTCGGGCGCGGGCGGGACGTGCAGGAAGGCGCCGGCGGAGGTCTTCAGCAGGACGCGGTCCACGCCCTCCGTGAACTCCACCCGCTCGGCGCCGAACCGCGCGTAGAGCCCCTCCAGGGGAGTGGAGCGGTGGATGAGGGTGCCGCTGTACCAGTCGAGCTTGCACTCGTCGGCGAGCAGGCCGACCACGGCGACACGGGTGGGTGCCGGGGCCAGGGGCAACAGGCCGTCGTTCTTCAGCAGGACGACCGCCTGCTCGGCGGCCTCCTGCGCCAGCGCCCGGTGCTCCGGGGTGTCGAAGGCGTGCTCGTCGGCGCGCCCCTTCGCCTGCGGGACACCGGCGTCCCCGCCGTCACCGCCGTCACCGCCGTCACCGCCGTCCTCGTACGGGTCCTCACCCGGGTCGAACTCGCCGAGCCGGAAGCGCACCGAGAGCTGCCGGCGGACGGCGCCGTCGATCTCGGCCTCCGTCAGCAGCCCTTGCCGCAACGCCGCCTCGAGGCGCCCCACGATGACCGAGCTGTCCGTGCCATGGTCCGTGAAACTGTCCACCCCGGCCCGCAGCGAGGCCGCGACGGCCTCCTCGTGGGTGTCGAAGTAGTGCTCGGAATCGACCAGGTTGGACGGTGCGCCGGCGTCCGAGCAGACCAGCAGCTCCTCCTCCGTCCAGGTGCGCAGCTGCTCGCGCAGATACGGCGAGACATGGTTCGGGCGGCCGTTGACCAGGTTGTACGCGGGCATCACCCCGGCCACCGCGCCCGCCTCGACGGCGTCGCGGAAGGCGCGCAGGTCGTACTCGTGCAGCACGCGCGGGCGGACCGAGCTGGAGGCGGTGTCCCGGGCCGTCTCGTTGTTGTGCGCGAGCCAGTGCTTGAGCACCGGGGCCGTCCGCCAGTACACCGGATGATCGCCGCGCAGGCCGCGGGTGTAGGCGGTGGCGATCGCCGAGGTGAGCCGGGGATCCTCCGAGTAACCCTCCTCGTTGCGGCCCCACAGGGGGTGGCGCAGCAGATTGACGGTCGGCGCCCACACGTTGAGGCCGACCCGCTCGTCCCGGGCGCGCATCGCGCGGGTCTCCCGGGACACCGCTTCGCCGACCCGGCGCACCAGCTCGGGGTTCCAGGTCGCCCCCAGCCCGACGGCCTGAGGGAACACCGTCGCCGGACCCATCCAGGCCACGCCGTGCAGCGCCTCCTGGCCGGTGCGGAAGGCGGCGATGCCGAGCCGCTCGACAGCGGGCGTGAACTGGTGCAGAGCTCCGATCTTCTCCTCGAGGGTGAGCCGTGACAGAAGGTCGTCGATGCGCTTCGCGAACGGCAGGTGCGGATCGCGGAAAGGCGGCGTGGGCGGCGTTGGTGCGGTCACGTGGACATCCCTTTGCGGTGGAGCGGCGAGGCGCTTTCGAAGCGCTTCGATGCTCATTCCGAGCAGGGGTGGGTGTCAAGGACATGGGTGCGACGGATCGGACACCCCGGGGGATCTCACGGACATTCCGTGAGGAGTGCGCGCGCACGGTGATCGCGCAGTTCCTCGGCACACCTCGGAGGAATCTTGTAAGCAGCTCTTGTGCGCCTCTGGGTGTTCACTTAACCTCGCAGCAACATCGAAGCGCTTCGACTGCGGGGCCGCCTCCCCGGCACGTTCCCTCCGAACGACCGCTTCGGCTCAGCCAGTTCCAGTGAAGACACCGCAGCCGACGGCCACCGCCGGGTGTCCTGGTGTGCCATGAAGGGTTGACGCAATGACGCCGAACGCCTCCACCTCCTCCGGACGCAGCCGGAGAAGCTTCCTCGCCTCCACGGCGGTCGCCACCGCAGCGGTGGCGGGGGGAATGCCGTTGCTCGCCGCGTGCGGTGGGTCCGACGGAGGTTCGCGGGAGGGCACCACGTCGGGCAAGGACGCCAAGAAGCTGCTGCCGACGTACGTGGCCAGCAACGTGGTCGCCCCCGACATCCCCAGCAAGAACGGTTCGGCGGTCGGCTTCACCAGCAAGCTCGACCTCGCGGGTCTGAAGACGTCGGTGCCCAAGAAGCTCGGCAAGGGCAACGAGGTCACCGTCATGTCGCCGTTCTGGGGCTCCCCGCCCAAGGGCGGCAACGCCTACTACACGGCGATGAACGACCTCATCGGCGTCGACGTGGTCTGGCAGAACCAGGACGGCAACACCTACGACCAGAAGCTCGGCGCGGTCCTCGCCTCCAGTGACGTGCCCGACGTGGTCGTCGTGCCCGGCTGGAACATGACGGGCAAGATCCCCAGCGCCATCATCGGCAAGTTCGCCGACCTCGGCCCGTACCTCTCCGGTGACGCGGTGAAGGACTACCCGAACCTCGCGGCGATCCCCACCGACGCCTGGCAGCGGTCCATCTTCGGCGGCAAGCTGCGCGGCCTGCCCATGCCCTCCTCGTACGTCACGGGCATCGTGCCGCTCTACCGCCAGGACATCTTCGAGAAGGAGGGGTACGAGGTCCCCCGCTCCTGCGACGAGTTCATGGCGCTGGCCAAGGACGCCACCAATGCCAGGGCCAAGCGCTGGGCCTGCCTGGACATGAAGTGGACCGCCTTCAACGCCTTCGGCGTGCTCTCCGGCGAGGAGAAGTCGCTCGGCTGGAACCAGGTCGACGGCAAGCTGCTCTACCGCATCGAGACCGACGAGTACCTCGAGGCCCTGGAGTGGACGCGCAAGCTGTTCGCCGCCGGTGTCGTGCACCCCGACGCCGAACTGGGCAAGAGCAACGCCACCGACCCCGGGCCCAAGTTCGCCGCCGGCGAGTTCCTGATCTACAACCAGGACTCCTCGCAGTGGTGGAGCCGTACCGCGGAGCAGGCCACTCAGAACCCGGATTTCAAGATCTGGGGCATGGACATCTTCGGCCACGACGGCGGCGATCCCACCCTGTGGGCCAAGAACCCGGCCGGCATCTTCGCCTTCGTCAACAAGAAGGCGTCGGAGGCCGTGATCCGTGACGTGCTGGCCGTCGCCAACGTCACCGCCGCGCCGTACGGCACCAAGGAGTACATGCTCACCAACTACGGCGTGGAGGGCACCCACTACGCCGTCAAGGACGGTGTACCCACCAAGAACGACCAGGGCAACATCGATGTGATGAACGCCTACGTGATGGTCGCCAGCCCCGCCGCGACCATCGCCCACCCCGACTTCCCCGACGTCGCCAAGGGCCAGGTCGAGTGGCAGCAGCGGATGGGCGCGTTCACCAGGAAGTCGCCCTTCTACGGCATGCAGATCACCGAGCCCACCCGCTACACCAACCTCTCCAACAACTTCGAGCAGCTGGAGGACGACGTCATCCGGGGCCGCAAGAAGATCGGTGACGTACAGCAGGCCGTCTCCGACTGGAAGAGCAAGGGCGGGGACAAACTGCGCGACTGGTACCAGAAGGTCCTCGACGAGAACGGTTCGGCGGCCGGCTGATCCGGGGCCGAGGCAAGGAGAACCGCCGTGTCGCACAGCACGGTGCCTCGGAGCAAGGCCGAGGCCACGAAGCCGGTCGAGGAGCCGGCGGCGTCCGGTGACGCCGCCGGCCCCCCGGACACACCACCCCGGGAAAAGCGCGGCAAGCTGAGCCTGCGGCTCAGATACCGGCGCGACCGCGTCCTGCTGCTGATGACCCTGCCCGCCGTGGCGCTGGTCCTGGTCTTCAACTACCTGCCGATCCTCGGCAACGTCGTCGCCTTCCAGGACTACGACCCCTACATCAGCGACAACGGCGTCGTCTCGATGCTGAACAGTCCCATGGTGGGACTGGAGAACTTCCAGCGGATCATGGAGGACTCGGCGTTCTGGAGCGCCCTGGAGAACACCCTGGTGCTCTTCTTCCTCCAGCTCGTGCTGTTCTTCCCGATCCCGATCCTGCTCGCGCTGCTCATCAACAGCGTGATCAGGCCCCGGGTGCGGGCGGTCGCGCAGGCCATCCTGTACCTGCCGCACTTCTTCTCCTGGGTCCTGGTCATCGCCGTCTTCCAGCAGCTGTTCGGCGGCGCGGGCATCTTCTCGCAGCTCCTGCGCCAGAACGGCCACGACGGCCTGGAGGTCATGACCAACCCCGACACCTTCATGTTCCTGCTCACCGCGCAGAGCGTGTGGAAGGACGCCGGGTGGGGAATCATCGTCTTCCTCGCCGCGCTGGCCTCCGTCAGCCCCGACCTGTACGAGGCCGCCGCCATGGACGGCGCCGGACGCTGGCGCCGGATGTGGCACGTCACCCTGCCCGCGCTGCGGCCCGTGATCGCGCTGCTGCTCGTCCTGCGGGTGGGCGACGCGCTCACCGTCGGCTTCGAACAGATCCTGCTGCAACGCGACGCCGTCGGGCCGGGGGCGTCGGAGGTCCTCGACACCTTCGTCTGGTGGAACGGCGTGCGCAACCAGGACTTCGGCTACGCGGCCGCCGCCGGCCTCATCAAGGGCGTGGTCAGCCTCGGTCTGGTCCTCGCCGCGAACAAGGTGGCCCATCTCATGGGCGAGCAGGGGGTGTACAAGAAATGACCGCCGTGATCGACGAACCCACGACGCACAAGGTCCGGGGCTGGGCCGCCCCGCCCCGCCCGGTGTGGGAGGAAGCGCCCACCAGGGCCGGACTCGCGGGCAAGGGAATCGTCCTGGCCCTCGCCTGTCTGGCGGTCGTCTTCCCGCTGTGGATCGTGATCGTCACCAGCCTGTCCACCCGCAAAACCATCGACGAGGCCGGCGGCCTGGTGATGGTGCCCAAGGACATCACCTTCATCGCCTACCAGGAACTGCTCAG
Source organism: Streptomyces sp. NPDC058632 (assembly GCF_042717095.1). Classification (NCBI taxonomy): domain Bacteria; kingdom Bacillati; phylum Actinomycetota; class Actinomycetes; order Kitasatosporales; family Streptomycetaceae; genus Streptomyces; species Streptomyces sp. NPDC058632. Next base: position 99,152 of record NZ_JBHXQZ010000008.1, read on the forward strand.
CGGCGGCCAGGTCACCAGGGCCACCCTGGTCAGCATCGGAGTCACGCTGGTCGGCACCGTGTTCTCGATGACCGTGTCCGTGCTCTGCGCCTACGGTCTGTCGCGTACCGACTCGCTGGGGCACCGCGGGATCCTGATGACGCTGCTGGCGACCATGTTCTTCAGCGCCGGTCTCATCCCGACGTACCTGCTGGTGCAGACCCTCGGCCTGACCGACAGCTACCTCGCGCTGATCCTCCCCAGTGCCATCAGCGTCTTCAACATCCTGGTCCTGCGCGGCTTCTTCATGAACATCTCGCAGGAACTCATCGACAGCGCCCGCATCGACGGGGCGGGCGACTTCCGCGTCCTGTGGCAGATCGTCATGCCGCTGTCCCGCGCGGTGATCGCGGTCATCACGCTCTTCTACGCCGTCGGCTACTGGAGCGCCTGGTTCAACGCCTCGCTGTACCTCAACGACCAGAACATGCTGCCCCTGCAGAACGTCATGATCCAGCTCGTCCAGAAGCAGGAGGCCCCCGTCGGCCTCGGCCAGGCCATCAAGACCGGTGAACTGTCGGGACTGGCCGTCCAGATGGCCGTCATGGTCATGGCCCTGCTCCCCGTCGCCGTGCTGTCCCCCTTCGTCCAGAAGCACTTCAAGAAGGGCATGCTCACGGGCGCCGTGAAGGGCTGACGGGTGGGGGCGCCCCGGCGGTCCGCCGCGGCTCCCCACCGGTCGTCCCACCCCACTTCCCACCATCCGCCGAACGAGACAGGCCAGGTCATGCACGCGTCCCGCACATCCCGTACGTTCCTCACCCGCCAGGAGCGTGTCTGATGCCCGGACTGAGCGACGCCACCCGCGGGCGCATCCTCTACGGCGGTGACTACAACCCCGAGCAGTGGCCCGAGGAGACCTGGCACGAGGACGTCCGTCTGATGCGGCAGGCCGGCGTCAACTCCGTGACGCTGGGCGTCTTCTCGTGGGCGAAGCTCGAACCCCGTCCGGGGGCACGGGACTTCGGTTGGCTGGACCGGATCATGGACCTGATGCACGAGGCCGGCATCGGCGTCGTCCTCGCCACCCCGACCGCCTCGCCGCCGCCCTGGATGGGGCACCTCCACCCGGACACCCTGCCCCGCGACGAGGAAGGCCGCACCGAGTGGTGGGGTGGCAGGCAGCACTTCTCCCACTCCAGCGCCACCTACCGGCGTTACGCCGCCGCCATCACCGAGGACCTGGCCGCCCGCTACGCCGGCCACCCGGCCCTCACCATGTGGCACATCAACAACGAGTACTGCACGTACGACTGGGGCGACGAGGCCGCCGCCCGCTTCCGCGACTGGCTGCGAGGGCGCCACGGCACCCTCGACGCCCTCAACACCGCATGGGGCACCGCCTTCTGGAGCCAGGGCTACGGCGACTGGGCCGAGGTCATGCCGCCCCGCCACCCGCACTACCTGAAGAACCCCACCCAGGTGCTGGACTTCAAACGGTTCACCTCCGACATGCTCCTGGAGTGCTGCACCGCCGAACGCGACATCGTCCGCCGGCACACCCCGCACCTCCCGGTCACCACCAACTTCATGCCGTTGTGGGAGGGGCAGGACGCCTGGCGCTGGGCCGAGGAGGAGGACGTCGTCTCCGTCGACCTCTACCCCGACCCGCGCGATCCCTTCGGCGCCCAGGAGGGCGCCCTGATCCAGGACATGACACGCTCCCAGGCGCGCGGCCCCTGGATGCTCATGGAGCAGGCGGCCGGGCCGGTCAACTGGCGCGGCGTGAACCACCCCAAGCCCCGCGGCCTCAACCGCCTGTGGTCCCTGCAGGCGGTGGCACGCGGCGCGGACGCCGTCTGCTACTTCCAGTGGCGCCAGTCCCGGCAGGGCGCGGAGAAGTTCCACTCCGGGATGGTGAGCCACGCCGGCGAGCAGGGCCGTACGTACCAGGAGGTCAGGCAGCTCGGCGCCGACCTGGCGCGGATCGCCCCGCACGTCACCGGCGCGCACAGCACCGCCCGCGTCGCCGTACTGCACGACTGGAACTCCTGGTGGGCCGGCGACCAGGACGCCCGGCCGTCCCACGAGGTCGACCACCCCGGCATGCTGCGCGCCTGGCACCGCGCCCTGTGGCAGGCCCATCTCACCGCAGACTTCGCCCACCCCGAACACGACCTGTCCGCCTACCCGTTGGTCGTCGTCCCGCAGCTCTACCTGCTCACGGACGCGGCCGTCGACAACCTTCTCGCCTACGTACACGGTGGCGGCACCCTCGTCTGCGGCTTTCTGACCGGCGTCGCCGACGAGGACGACCGGGTGCGGCCCGGCGGCATGGACGCCCGGCTGCGGGACCTCTTCGGCATCCGCACCCTGCACGAGTGGTGGCCGCTGGACGCGGGGGAGACCGTCGCCTGCGAGGGCTTCCACGGCACCCTGTGGTCCGAGGAACTGGAGGCCGACGGCACCGCCGACGCGACGACCCCCTACAAGGGCGGCGAACTCGACGGCCTGCCCGCCGTCCTGCGCAAGGGCCGCGCCTGGTACGTCTCGACACTCCCGGAACCCGGGGCGCTGCGCGACCTGCTCACCCGGATCGCCGCCGGCGCGGGCGTACGGCCGGTGCTCGACGGGCTTCCCGACCAGGTCGAGGCGGTACGCCGGGGCGACCTGCTGTTCCTGCTCAACCACGGCCGCGAACCGGTCGCCGTCGACCTGCCGGGCACCCACCACGACCTGCTCACCGGCACCGACGTCACCGACCGGGTCACCCTCGGCCGCCACGGCGCGGCGGTGCTCCGCCCATGAACGCACTTGTGAACGCGTCGGTGAACGAGCCTGTGAACCACACCGCACCCGTCCACGGGACCTGGGAACCGAAGCCCGCCGCCCGCTGGGAGGACGCCTTCCTGAGTGGCAACGGCCACCACGGCGCCCTTGTGTTCGGTGACCCGGACGACGAACGGGTCGTCGTCACCCACCACACCCTGGTCCGTCCGGTCGGCGCCGACGAGGACCGGCTGCCGCCCCGGCTGGCCGGGGAACTCCCGGCCCTCCAGGACCGCTTGCTCGCCGGGGACACGAACGCCGCCGAGACCTTCACCGACGGCCGCCCGCTCCAGTGGGTCCGGCCCTTCCACCCGGCCTTCCAGGTACGCCTGCGCCGGCCCGACGGCGCCCGGGGCGACACCGGGGCCCCGCCGTTCCACCGCCGCGCCGTCGACTTCCGTACCGGGGTGGCGGAGGCCACCCGCGCCGACCGGACCGGCCGCGTCCTCGTCTCCCGTGCCGACGACGTGATCGTCCAGTACGTCACCGGGCCGGACCTCACCCTCGACATCAGCCTGGACCACCGCCTCCCCGGTGCCCCGGCCACGCTCGGTGTCGGGCACGGCGCCGTCCTCACCGCCGAGGGCGCCCTGCTCAGTCTGCGCGCCCGCTACCCGGACAGCGACCTCGCGTACACCGGCGTCACCCTGGTCGCCGTCACCGGCGGCACGACGGCACTCGCCCCGCAGGGCGTGCGGGTCGCGGGCGCGCGGTCCGTACTCCTGCTCACCCGGGTACGCCGGCACACCGGGGAGGCGGACGTGGCCGCCGAGGGCCGCGCACTCCGTGACCTGCTCGCGGACGGCTGCGGCGACGGCGGGAGCGAAGGCGTGCCGGCAGGGCCCGGTTCCCCCGCCGAGGCGTACGACGCCCTCCTCGCCCGCCACCTGTCCCTCCACCGCACCGCCTACGACCGCGTCACCCTCGACCTGGCCGCCGACCCGGCCGAACGCGCCCTGCCGGGATCGGAGGTGCTGGTCCGGCCGCGCAGCGCGGCCCTGCTCGAGCGTCTCTTCGCGGCCGGCCGCTATCACCTGCTGTCCTCCGGCGGCCTGTTCCCGCCCCGCCTCACCGGCCTGTGGACCGGCGACTGGGACACCGCCTGGTCCGGCGCCTTCACCAACGACGCCAACCTCAACCTCCAGACCGCCTCCGCCGCCGCGGCGGCCCTCCCCGAGGTCACCGAGGCGCTGGCGTCCCTCGTCCGGCGTCAGCTTCCCGACTGGCGGGACAACGCCCGCGAGGTCTTCGGCGCCCGGGGCGTGGTCGCGCCCGCCCACTCCGACGGCGAGTCCGGGCACAGCTACCACTTCAACCGCGAGTACCCGCTGCACCTGTGGACAGCGGGCGCCGACTGGCTCCTCAAGCCGCTCGTCGACCACGACGACACCCGCGGCGAGCACGATTCCCGCACCACCGCCGCCCTCGCCGAAGTCGCCCTCTTCTACGAGGACTTCCTCACCCGCACCGACGACGGGGGCCACCTGGTCGTCGTCCCCTCCTACTCGCCCGAGAACCGGCCCGCGAACGCCGGTTGGGGCACCGTGAACGCGGCCATGGACCTCTCCGCCGCCCGGCACGCGCTGCGCACCGCCGCCGACCGTCACCCCGAGCACGCCGACCGCTGGCGGGCCCTCGCCGACCGGCTCCCGCCGCACCGGATCAACGCCGACGGCGCCCTCGCCGAATGGGCCCGGCCGGGCCTCGCGGACTCCTACGACCACCGCCACCTCAGCCACCTCTACGCCGTCTGGCCGCTGCACGAGATCACCCCGTACGACACCCCGGACCTGGCGGCCGCGGCCCACCGCGCCCTCGAACTGCGCGGCTTCGAGAACGACTCCGCGCACGGCCATCTGCACCACGCCCTGATCGCCGCCCGTCTGCGCGACGCGGAACGGGTCGCGGGCGCCCTCGGCCGGGTGCTCGACGGCGACTTCTTCCACGCCTCCCTGATGAGCGCGCACTACCCCCACCGGGACGTCTACAACGCCGACGCCGCCCACACCCTCCCCGCCGTGCTGATCGAGGCGCTCGTGCAGTCCACCCCCGGTCGGCTGGTCCTGTTGCCCGCCCCGCCCGCCGAGTACCCGCGCGGGGCGCTGCGCGGCGTACGGACCCGCTTCGGCGCCGCCCTCGACCTCACCTGGACCCCGGACGGCGTCACCGCCGTCCTGCGCCCCACCCGCACCGTCCGCATCGAACTGAGGACTTCCGAAGGCGCCGAGCCGCTCGACCTCGTCGCCCACGAAGACCGCGTCCTCACCCTGAAGACGCGGTGACACCGGCGTCATCCCCCCACCCATGGAAGGACATTTCATGGCACCAAGCATCACGAGCAGGGTCGGCACGGTCCTGGCGGCGCCCGCCCTCGCCCTCGGCATCACCGTGGGCGTGGCCTCCGCCCCCGCCCACGCCGCGGTCTGGAGCTCCTGCGACCAGTGGGGCAACACCACGCTGAACGGCTACATCCTCTACAACAACATCTGGGGCTCCGGCGCAGGCAGCCAGTGCGTCTGGGCCAACTCCGGCACCAACTGGGGCGCGTGGGCCGACCACCCGAACACCGGCGGCATCAAGTCGTACCCGAACGCGAAGAAGGTGGTCAACAAGCCCATCGACTCGCTCGGTTCGCTCACCAGCAGCTACAACGTCACTGTCCCGTCCGCGGGCGCGTACAACACGTCGTACGACATCTGGGACACGGACTACGACTACGAGATCATGCTCTGGGTCAACCACCACGGTGCCGTCGGCCCGCTCGGCAGCCCGCAGGGCACGGTGAGCCTCGGCGGCCACACCTGGAACGTCTACAAGGGCGACAACGGCGCCAACCAGGTCTTCTCGTTCCTGCGTACGTCCGACTCGAACTCCGGGACCGTCAACATCCTGCCGATCCTCGACTGGATCAAGGACACCAAGGGCTGGATGGGCAACGAGACCATCGGTGACGTGCAGTTCGGCTACGAGATCACCTCGTCGTCCGGCGGGCTGGACTTCCGCACCGACAACCTGACGGTCAGCAGCAGCTGACCCCTGTCTCCGCCCGGCGGGCGGCCGGGCCGTCCACCGGGCGGAGGAGCGGGAACGAGGTGGTGGGGGGCCAGGCCATCGTGAACGGCGGGTGTCCGGCGGATGCGTGCCGGACGGGCCCTACGAGATCCGTATCGGGTTCACCACGTCCGCGACGAGGACGAGGAGGGTGAAGCAGACGAAGATCCCGGCCACCACGTAGGCCACCGGCATCAGTTTCGCCACGTCGAACGGGCCCGGGTCGGGGCGGCGCAGCACCCTGGCGAGGTTGCGGCGCAGCGACTCCCACAGGGCACCCGCGATGTGCCCGCCGTCGAGGGGCAGCAGCGGGAGCATGTTGAACAGGAACAGGGAGAGGTTGAAGCCCGCGAGCAGCATCACGAACATGGCCATCTGCTGCGAGGCGGGGATGTCGAGCGTGGCGATCTCGCCGCCGACCCGGGCCGCTCCGACGACGCCCATCGGGGAGTCCTGCTCGCGCGGGCCGTCGCCGAAGGCGGCGTCCCACAGGGCGGGCACCTTGGACGGCAGGGCGACGAGGGAGTCGATCGCGTCGCCGACCCGGTCGGTCATCCAGACCACGGAGTCGCCGAAGTCCTGCTTGACGACGCCGGTGGCCGCGCTGAAGCCGAGGAAGCCGGCCTTGACGTACTCGCCCTCGACGTAGAGCCCGTTGGAGTCCTTCTTGGCGACCAGGTTGGTGGCGATCTCCGCCTGGAGGGTGACCTCCTGGCCGTCGCGGTCGACGACGATCGGCACGGCCTGGCCGGCGCTGTCGCGGATGAGGTCGGAGAGCGTGCCCCAGTCGTCGGTCCTGACGCCGTTGAACGCGACGATCCTGTCGCCCGCCTCCATGCCGGCCGCGGCGGCCGGGGACCGGGGGTCGGACCGCTCGCACTCGTCGCGGTTCTCGCTCTGCGAGATGACGCAGGGGGAGACCGAGCTGACGGTGGTGGTCTGCTGCTGGATGCCGAAGCCCATCAGCACGGTGAGGAACAGCACGACCGCGAGGATCAGGTTCATGAACGGGCCCGCGAACATCACGATGACCCGTTTCCAGGGTTTCCGTGTGTAGAACAGGCGCTTCTCGTCGCCGGGCTGCAGTTCCTCGAATGCGGCGGAGCGGGCGTCCTCGATCATGCCGCGCCACGGTGAGGTGGAGCGGGCCTCCAGGCGTCCGTCGGCGCCGGGCGGGAACATGCCGATCATGCGGATGTAGCCGCCGAACGGGATCGCCTTGACGCCGTACTCGGTCTCGCCCCTGTGCCGTGACCAGAGGGTCGGGCCGAAGCCGACCATGTACTGGGGCACCCGGATGCCGAACATCTTGGCCGTGGACAGGTGTCCCAGCTCGTGCCAGGCGATCGAGAACAGCAGGCCGACCGCGAAGACGACTATGCCGAGGATGAACATCAGGGTCGTCATGCACGCGCCTCCGCGCTCGCCGTACGGGTTGTCAGTTCCCGGGCCCTCGCTCGCGCCCAGGTCTCCGCTTCGAGGACGTCCGGGACCGTCAAAGAGGTTCCCGGCCGGGGGGTGCCGTGCTCCTCGACCACCCGGGTGACCGTATCGATGATCCCGTTGAACGGCAGCGCGCCGGCGCGGAACGCCTCCACGCACTCCTCGTTCGCCGCATTGAACACCGCCGGGGCGGTTCCCGCGAGCCCGCCGACGTGCCGGGCGAGGTTCACCGAGGGGAAGGCCTCGTTGTCGAGGGGGTGGAACTCCCAGGTGGACGCCTTGCTCCAGTCGAAGACCGGGGCGGCGTCGGGGACCCTTTCGGGCCAGCCGAGGCCGATGGCGATGGGCCCGCGCATGTCGGGGGGCGTCGCCTGGGCCAGTGTCGATCCGTCCGTGAACTCAACCATCGAGTGGACATACGACTGCGGATGGACGACGACCTCAATGCGATCGAAGGGAATGTCGTACAGGAGGTGGGCCTCGATGACTTCGAGGCCCTTGTTGACGAGGGTCGCGGAGTTGATGGTGATCACCGGGCCCATGGCCCAGGTGGGGTGGGCGAGGGCCTCCTCGACGCTGACGTTCGCCAGTTCCTCCCTGGTACGGCCGCGGAAGGGGCCGCCGGAGGCGGTGACGACGAGCTTTTGGACGTCGGCGCGGGTTCCGGCGGCCAGCGCCTGGAACAGCGCGGCGTGCTCGGAGTCGACCGGGATGATCTGGCCCGGCTCGGCCAGTGCCTTGACCAGCGGGCCGCCGACGATCAGCGACTCCTTGTTGGCGAGCGCGAGGGTGCGGCCCGCCTCCAGGGCGGCGAGGGTCGGGGCCAGCCCGATGGAGCCGGTGATGCCGTTGAGGACGGTGTGGCAGTCGGAGGCGGCGAGCCGCGTGGCCGCGTCCGCTCCGGCCAGGATCTCGGGCAGCGGCTCCCCCACGCCGTACCACGCGCCCAGGGCGTCGCGCAGCGCGCCGACGACGTCCTCGCGGGCGACGGCGACCGTGCGCACCCGCAGCCGGTGGGCCTGCTCGGCGAGGAGCGCGACGCGGCCGCCGTTGGCGGACAGGCCGGTGACGCGGAAGCGGTCGGGGTTGCGCAGTACGAGATCGATGGCCTGGGTGCCGATCGACCCGGTGGAGCCGAGGATCACCACGTCCTTGGGGCCGTCCCCCGCCACGGGGTCGTACACCAGGTGCGGGTCGGCGAGCGGAGCTGGAGCGTCGGTCATGGGCACCATTGTGTCCGGTCGCGGGCGCTGCCGGGGCCCCGCCCCGGCAGCTCGCGCGTCAGCGGATCGGCCGGTGCCGGTTCTTGCGGGTGCTCGGGCCGGGCGCGGCGTCCGTGATCCAGGGGCCGTCGCCCGAGGGGTCGACGACGCCCTGCTCCAGCCACGTGTAGGTGCCGGAGAGCACACCCTTGACGACCCTGCGGTCGATGTCGTCGGTGTTGGTCCACAGCCGGCCGAAGAGCTCCTCGACGCGGACGCGGGACTGACGGCAGAAGGCGTCGGCGAGCTGGTAGGCCTCGCGGCCGTTCTCGCCGCGGGTGCGCAGGAGCTCGGCGCGGACGCAGGCGGCGCTCATCGCGAACAGTTCGGCACCGATGTCGACGATCCGGCCCAGGAAGCCCTGCTTGGTCTCCATCCGGCCCTGCCAGCGGGACATGGCGTAGAAGGTGGAGCGGGCGAGCCTGCGGGACGTGCGCTCGACGTACCGCAGGTGCGGGGAGAGGTCGATCCCGTGCTTGAACTCTCCGTAGGCGCCGGGGAGCTGTCCGGGGCCCGCGACGAGCCTGGGCAGCCACTTCGCGTAGAAGACGCCCGCGTTCGCCCCGGCCCTCGCCTTGTCGCCCAGGGTCTTGTCGGGGTCGATGAGGTCGCCGGCGACGGACAGGTGGGCGTCGACGGCCTCCCGCGCGATCAGCAGGTGCATGATCTCGGTGGAACCCTCGAAGATGCGGTTGATGCGCAGGTCGCGCAGGATCTGCTCGGCGGGGACCGCCCGCTCGCCGCGCTCCCGGAGGGAGTCGGCCGTCTCGAAGCCGCGTCCGCCGCGGATCTGGACCAGTTCGTCGGCCATCAGCCAGGCCATCTCCGAGCCGTACAGCTTGGCGAGGGCGGCCTCGATGCGGATGTCGTTGCGGTTCTCGTCGGCCATCTGCGAGGACAGGTCGAGTACGGCCTCCAGGGCGAAGGTGGTCGCCGCGATGAACGCGATCTTCGAGCCGACCGCTTCGTGCAGCGCCACCGGTTTGCCCCACTGTTCGCGGGCCGCGGACCATTCGCGGGCGATCTTCAGGCACCACTTTCCGGCGCCGACGCACATCGCGGGCAGGGACAGCCGTCCGGTGTTCAGCGTGGTGAGCGCGATCTTCAGGCCCTGCCCCTCCTCGCCGATGCGGTGGGCGGCGGGGACCCGGACGCGGTGGAAGCGGGTGACGCCGTTCTCCAGGCCGCGCAGGCCCATGAAGGCGTTGCGGTTCTCGACGGTGATGCCCTCGGAGTCCGCTTCCACGACGAACGCGGTGATGCCGCCCCGGTGGCCCTCGGACTTCGGCACGCGGGCCATGACGACGAGGAGGTCGGCGACCACACCGTTGGTCGTCCACAGTTTCACGCCGTCGAGGACGTAGGATCCCCCACTCTCGGCTCCGTCCGAGCGGGAGGTGTCCCCGTCGTCCGGGACGGCGGTGGTGGCGAGCCGTGCCGGGTCGGAGCCGACGTCGGGCTCGGTGAGCAGGAAGGCCGAGATGTCGGTGCGGGCGCAGCGCGGCAGGAACGTGTCCTTCTGCTCCTGGCTGCCGAACATCTTCAGCGGCTGCGGGACGCCGATCGACTGGTGGGCGGAGAGCAGTGCGCCGATCGCGGGGCTGGCGGAGCCGACCAGGGCGAGGGCCTTGTTGTAGTAGACCTGCGTCAGGCCGAGGCCGCCGTACTTGGTGTCGATCTTCATGCCGAAGGCGCCGAGCTCCTTGAGGCCGGTGACCACCTCGTCGGGGATGCGCGCCTCGCGGTCGATCAGGGCTCCGTCGATCCGCGTCTCGCAGAAGTCGCGGAGCTTGGCGAGGAACTCCTCGCCGTGTTCGGTGTCCTCGTGGGCCGGGAGGGGGTGGGGGTGGACGAGGTCGAGCCGGAAGCGGCCGAGGAACAGTTCCTTGGCGAAGCTGGGCTTGCGCCAGTCCTGTTCCCGGGCGGCCTCGGCCACCTGGCGGGCCTCACGTTCGGTGACGGTGGGTCGAGACGGAGACCGGGGTGTCTCGGGTGTTGCGGACATGAGGCTCACCTCGCCGCGTATCGAAAGGGTCGGGGGGTCGGGGGTATGCGGAATGCGTGAAGGCTGGGCACCGGACCCGGAGATCGTTTCATGCGGTCTCGGGGGGTTACGTTACCGACTGGTGCTACCCGTACGTATGTACCCGATTCGTAGCGACCCCGCCACCCTTCGTGCACCCGTTCGGCCGACCCACCGTGACCTCCGGGCCGCGCCGGGCCCTCTCGGGGCGCGGCGCGTTCGTGGCAACCTGAGTGCACGGGGTCCGGCTCGCATCCCGTCCATGAAGCGTCGGACCCATCGGCGCACTCCAGCTGTCGAAGCGCTTCGACAGCTGTATGGACACGCACCCGCGCTGGTATTAGGGTCGACTCACCGATCGAGCCACCCGCACCCGTCCCATCGTCCTGGCGCACCGTCGAAGCGCTTCACAACAATTGGAGAGCTGGATGGTCACCCTCGCCGAGGTCGCCCAGCACGCCGGAGTCTCGGCGAGCACGGTGAGTTATGTCCTCAGCGGCAAGCGGTCCATCTCCGCGAACACCCGGCAGCGGGTCGAGGAGAGCATCCAAAAGCTCGGGTACCACCCGAACGCGGGGGCCCGCGCCCTGGCGAGCAGCAGGTCCAACATCATCGCGCTGATGGTCCCGCTGCGGACGGACATGTACGTACCCGTGATGATGGAGATCGCCATCGCCGTGGCCACCACGGCCCGCACCCACGGGTACGACGTCCTGCTGCTCACCGGCGAGGAGGGTCCCGACGCGGTGCGCCGCGTCGCGGGCAGCGGACTCGCCGACGGGATGATCCTGATGGACGTCGAACTCGAGGACGAGCGGCTGCCGTTGCTGCGCGGCGGGGATGCCCTGGACGCCCCCGGTGGAGCGCGGCCGGGCGTACGGGCGGACCAGCCGGCGGTGCTGATCGGACTGCCCGCCGACACCTCCGGCCTGACCTGCGTCGATCTCGACTTCCGGGCCACCGGCGCGCTCTGCGTGGAGCATCTGGCGAAGCTGGGGCACCGCGACATCGCCGTCATCGGCGAGGCCCCCGCGGTGTACGAACGGCACACCGGCTTCGCCGAACGCACCCTGGAGGGACTGCGCTCCGAGGCGCGGGAGCTGGGTGTGCGCCTGCTGCACCGGCCGTGCGAGGGCGGGTACGACGCGATGGCCGTGACGCTCGCCCGGATCCTCGACGAGCGTCCGGGCACCACCGGGTTCGTCGTGCAGAACGAGTCGGCGGTGGAACCACTGCTCGCCCTGCTGCGGCAGCAGGGGCGGGCCGTGCCGGAGGACGTCTCGGTGGTCGCGGTCTGCCCCGACCAGGTCGCCGTCCAGGCGTCGGTGCGGCTGACGTCGGTCGCCATCCCCGCGCAGGAGATGGGCCGGCACGCCGTGGAGCACCTGGTCGCCAAGCTCGACGGCCGGGGCGGGGACGAGGTCGTGCTGATCGCGCCCGAGCTGACGGTCCGGGCGAGTTCGGGCCCGGCACCCGCCCGCACGTGACCCGCGCCGCCTCCGCCACCTCGTAGAGGAACCCTTTCGTTCCGGGCCGTCGCCCTTTGGATGGGTTTACGACCGGGATGTGCCGGAGCCGATGGCGGTGCCGTAATCTCGGAGCGCGGAGCCCGCTGCTCACCGGGAGCCGGACCTTGATCCACGACTTGGGGTTGCACAGCAGATGACTGCGATTTCTCTCGGCATGCCGTCCGTTCCGACCACGCTCGCCCCGCGGCGCAGGAGCCGGCGGATCCAGGTCGGGTCGGTGGCGGTGGGTGGGGACGCGCCGGTGTCGGTGCAGTCGATGACGACGACG